>JAQYVS010000339.1 GCA_030145365.1 Desulfofustis sp.
CTGCCAGCTTATTTTCTCAAAAGAAAACAGGATATGATTAAAACCATAAGAGATATCCGGGATTTTGAGCGGAAGCATGAGCAGTATTCGATGGAATATTTGATGATGCAGCGATATCCGGTTCCCCATGACAGTAAGGATGAAGTCTGGCGCCAGCTTAAAATGCTCACGATTATCACTGATAAGATCTTTGGCTTTAAACCTGACCCTTCGATTTTGAGTGATTACCAAAATCTCGGGATTTTTAATCCGCAGGCTGATATGGGAAAAATTATTCGGTCACTTTCATGAGTCTGATCTGATGAGCCAAGCGGCACTTCGTATTATTTCTACTTTATCTGTAAATTTCAAGGCTTACTGGTGTGCTACAATGAAGTATGCGACATTGTCGTATTAAATTGCGCAATTCTAGTTACTTAAGATGTCTTTTTTTGATAGAATATCCTTGAATTGAGCACAATATCATGCTAAGCAAAATGTAGTACTACTACATTTGAACTATGTAATGAACGGTGAGCAACTGAAATCTTTTTGCAGGAGGTGAATCATGGCAAAATCCTATCATGTTGAGCTCAAAGATAAAAAGTATCTGGTAAGCGAATCAAACTATCTGGTCAACACAGACAGTTGGGATACAGATATCAGGGATTGGCTGGCAGATAAAGTGGAAGTATCACTGGGTGAGGAGCATATTGCTGCGATTGACTTTATCAGAAACACCTACAGCAAGAGAAAACGGCACCCAAACCCCCGCACTATTGCCGCTGGTCTTGCAGAGCAATATGGTGCTGATCGAGGTTCGCTCAGATATTTTTATTCGCTGTTCCCCAAGGGAGTGCAACAGGCTTTTGCAGTGGCTGGTGTACCTATGCAGGGGTTCTGCTTCTAGTCATAAAAAACTTAACTGAAGCTTCCGGCAAGCGTTTTTGTCGAACCGAAAAAAAATAAGGCGGACTGTCAGTGTTACCTGACAGTCCGCCTGTTTTGTTTACTGGGTTTCTTCGTGCTATTCGGCAACCATCTTCTGAATTTCCTCGACAATTTCCGGGTTGGCAAGTGTCATTACATTACCGACGTCGCCTTTATTTGAAATCGCACCGAGCACTCGTCTCATGATTTTACCTGAACGGGTCTTCGGCATATCGGGAACTATCCAGACATTTTTACACTTGGCAATCTTGCCGATTTGGAAAACGATGGCATCGGCAATTTTCGCCTGCATTTCAGGCGTCGCTTCTATCCCTGGCTTCAGTGAAACGTAAAGTTCCGGCTCTTTACCCTTGATCTCATGTGTAACCGGAACAACGGCTGCTTCGGCAACCTCAGGAACGGTAAGAGCTGCCGATTCGATTTCCTTGGTTCCAAGGCGATGGCCCGAGACGTTGATAACATCATCAATCCTACCGAGGATCCGGAAATATCCATCTGATGCCTCCACGGCAGCGTCACCGGTCAGATATGGCCAGTCTCTCCAGTCGGTGCTGTTGGGATTGTTGTTATACATAGCGAAATAGGTTTTGACAAATCTGTCTCGATCACCCCAGATGGTCTGAAAACAGCCCGGCCATGGGTTCTGGATGCAGATATTACCCGCCTTACCGGCTCCAGCTGGGAGAACATTTCCATCCTCGTCATAAATGATTGGGTGAATGCCTGGAACACCTGGGCCGGCGCTGCCTGGCTTCATCGGTGCCATTCCTGGTACCGTGCTGCAGAGAAATCCTCCGGTCTCGGTTTGCCAGTAAGTATCAACGATCGTTGCTTCACCTTTCCCCACTTCTTTCTGATACCAGCGCCATACTTCCGGTTCAATGGGTTCGCCGACCGTGGTCATATGTTTAAAGTGATAGGTATATTTTGCCGGCTCATCCGGGCCTACTTTTCTCAGCGCACGAATGGCTGTCGGTGCCGTATGGAAAATGTTGACATCGAGTTCCTGGGCAATTCTCCAGGATCTTCCCGCATCGGGATAGGTTGGAACACCTTCATAAATTACGGAAGATGCACATAGAGCAAGTGGGCCATAAACAATAAAAGAGTGTCCGGTGATCCAGCCAATATCGGCCATACACCAGTATACATCTTCAGGATGGATGTCCTGGATGTATTTTGACATGGCCGTCACATAGGCCATATAACCGCCGGTTCCGTGCTGGCAGCCTTTCGGTTTACCTGTGGTACCGCTTGTGTACATCAAAAAGAGGGGGTCTTCGGCAAGCATATGCTCCGGCTCTACCCTTTCGCCATAATATTTCTTCAAGGCATCATTGACGATAACATCTCGCCCTTCAACCAGGGGCGCTTCTGATGAATATTTGCCTGGGTAACGCTGCCAGACCAGGAGCATATCTACTTTCTGGCCACCTTTTTCGGCGAGTTGGCAGGCTTCATCGTCAACCGTTTTGTGGTTGAGCAATTTACCGCCCCGGTAGTAGGCATCCATCGTGATGAGCACTCGGCTGTTGGAGTCGATAACACGATCCGCGCAGGCACTGGCTGAGAAACCGCCAAAAACGACGGAGTGGATGACACCCAATCGGGCACAGGCGAGCATCGTGATTGGAAGTTCTGCCGACATCGGCATATGAATCGTGACCCGGTCGCCTCGTTTCAGACCAGCAGTATCTTTTAACAGAGCAGCGAATTCATTTACCCGAACGTAGAGTTCCTGGTAGGTGATGTGCTGTACTCGCTCTTCTTCGAGTTCTGGGACAAAATGGATCGCGGTTTTATTCTTATTATCTTTCAGGTGTCGGTCAATACAATTGTAGCTTGCATTAAGTTTTCCGCCTTTAAACCACTTGTAACACGGGGCATCGCTTGTATCGAGTACTTCGTCCCAGTATTTGTACCAAGTGAGGAGTTCTGCGAACTCCGTATAACAGTCTGGAAAATTGTCGAGACTGAAACGATCGAAAATCGATTCGTCGGTGAGGTTGGCCTGACCTACAAAAGTTGGTGAGGGGTGGAAATACTCTTCTTCTTGCCAGTGTACAGCAATTTCAGCCTCAGAAGTTTCGATAACCTTCTTGTCGTCACTCATAAATCAGTCTCCTTTTCTGTGATTAGAAATTTTCCTTCGCCTAAACGTACCTCTCTTGTGCCCTTCTTGGTTTAATAATAGAAATCGATATAGCGGATTGTTATGCCTAAATGAGCATAGACTTCACAGAAGGCACTATGCGCAGTTCTCAGATTGATGCCTACCATAAAATAGGCAACAATGCAATTAATCTTATTACTAGATTCAGAAAAATTGATGTGTGGATGTTATTTAGGGTCTTTAACAATGGTTTTGTATCATTAAAGCCGGATTTTGATTATTCATGAAATGTCCGAGGCACAATCATCACAGCTGCATTATAGTGATTATAAAAATAATATTTATAACAGAATTTCGATGAGCCATAACACCTACGATATTAAAGCCGGATGGCTGATAGACGGAAGCGGCGGACCGATCAGAAAAAATCAGATTATCTCAATTAAAGCAGGGTGTATCGCTGATATCAGAGACGCTAATCCTGAGAACGATAAGTCCTCAAATCTAAAAGATCTCTCCCGGCACGTGATTTTACCTCCATTAATCGACAGCCACGTCCATCTCTGCATGTCCGGCAGCGTCGATCACAGGCTTAGAGAAAAACAGCTTGCGGCTGCCTATGATGAGCTTGAACCGGTAATTGTTGAACATCTAAGACATCATTTTTCCCATGGCATCCTGGCTGTGCGCGACGGTGGAGATAGGTTAGGCTTTGTGCTGCGGTATCTCCGAGAGCAGCAGGGCTCAGCCCCTGGCCCGGTGCTGGTGCATACTCCGGGAATTGCCTATCACCGCAAAGGGCGATACGGTTCTTTGATTGGGGCATATCCGTTAGAAAACGAGTCATTGCTGCAGGCCTTCAATCGATTGAACCAGAAGACGAAGTTGGTCAAGCTGGTCAACTCAGGGTTGAACAGTCTTACCCATGTTGGTGCGCAGACTGATCCCCAATTCACCGCCGAGCAATTGCGGGAACTGATATCACAGGCAAAGGAGAAAGGCTGCTCGGTGATGGTCCATGCCAATGGTGAGTTACCAGTTAAGATGGCCATCGAAGCCGGCTGCGATTCAATCGAGCACGGTTTTTTCATGGGCAGGGAAAATGTGGAATTAATGGCTGAGAAAGGAGTCTTCTGGGTTCCAACCACCTGCACGATGAAGGCTTTCGCAGATTCTGCCGAATTTTACAGCAAAATGATAGATTCAGAAGTGGTTGAGAAGAATCTTGCTCTCCAGCTGGAACAGTTGGCCTATGCAAAAAAATGTGGCGTAAACATCGCGCTTGGCACTGACAGCGGTAGTATCGGTGTTCTGCACGGCGAGTCGCTTGTCGAGGAGATGAAACTATTTATGAAAGCCGGTTTTTCTTTGAGCAGGACAATCAATTGTGCCACCGAGTGCGGGGCAAAGCTCCTTGGTATCGATGACAGGTTGGGGATGATCAGCAGAGGAAAACCTGCCAATTTCCTGGTTGCCCGGGGAACTCCGGCCCAGCTGCCTCGAAAGTTAACCTATCTCGAAGCCATCTATCTGGATGGAGAACCAAGTCCGCTGTATCGAAGAGATCCTGATTACACCAGTCTGAGAAAATAGTAATCACGTTGATTTTACTTTTAGAAACGGGTTATAAGGCGGTGGTAGTTGTTGCGCCAAATTATTGAAAACGGTTTTTTCGCGAAACTAAATCTCAGGAGAGATACATGAAGCATGCATTTACCCTGGCTGACAGGGTGGCAAATCTTGGTATTGAAACGGCATTTGTTGTCGCAGGTCAGGCGGCGGCGCACGCTGCGGAAGGAAACCGGGTCTACCCATTTCATCTGGGAGATTTGAATCTGGCGACACCGGAAAATATAAAAGAGGCTGCCTGTCGCGCCCTTAGAGATGGTAAAACCGGCTATACTGCCAATGTTGGAATTGTTGAGCTCCGTGAAGCGCTTGCTGACGAGTTCAATCGAACCAGAAATACTTCCTATTCACACCAAAATGTTGCCATTCAGCCCGGTGGCAAACCGGTGATTTCTAAGTTTCTGTTGAGTCTGATGAACCCTGGTGACGAGGTGCTCTATCCGAACCCGGGTTTTCCGATTTACGAGTCTCAGATTCAATTTCACGACGGTGTCGCCGTCCCTTACACAACCATTCCGGGTGAGGGATATTTTACTTTTGATATTGACGGGTTGGAAAGAGCCATAAGCGAGCGAACCCGGATATTAATTGTAAATGATCTGCATAATCCCACCGGTGCCGAATGCAGTCCTGAAGACCGGCAGCGAATTGCCGAACTGGCCGTTAAACACAATCTGATGGTGCTGTTGGACGAGGCATATTTTGATATTCATTACAATGGACAGTCAACCTCGATTGTAACCGAGCCGGGTATGCAGGAAAGATGTGTGATTCTCTATACCTTTTCCAAACGATTTGCAATGACCGGCTGGCGTCTCGGTGCAGCCCTTGGGCCGGAAGAAGTGATCACGGTTATCGGCAAACACAATGTGAATGACGAGTCTTGCTCAAATCATTTTGTCCAATGGGCCGCCCTGGAAGCACTGACTGGGGATCAGCAGCAAGTCAAAGATATTTTAAATATTTTGGAGAAGCGGCGAGATCTTTGCGTTGGGTTGCTCAACGATATCGACGGAGTTTCATGCTACAGTCCGGATGCCACCTTTTATTTATGGCCCGAAGTTACCCAGGCCATGGAAAATAAAGGATTTACCGATTATCAGAGTTTTATTACAGCGGTGTTGCAGAATACTGGAGTCTCCATGTGTGCCAGGTCGCATTTCGGCACACCGCTGCCCGGCGAAGCCCATAAGTACCTGCGTCTTGCCTATTCGGGGATTGACATTGAAACCATTGAAGAAGGTCTAAGTAAATTCAAGAACTATCTGGAAAGCTGAAGAAGCACGTTGCTGATTAGCAGAATTTAAAAATTCTGCACGTAATAGTCATACTTTTTAAGATATATTTCTGAAAGAGTCAGAAAGGCGGTTACGATCAGCGGTCCGTAGATGATGCCCAGAATGCCGTAAACACTGAGCCCCCCGATGATTGATAAAAACACCAGCAGGGTGTGCATTTGTACCTCGTCTCCGACCAGTTTTGGCTTAAGCAGATATTCGACAGAAAACGACAGGACCAGATAAAAACAGAACAGGAAGGCACCGGCGGCCAAGTGTTCATTTATCGCCAGCAGCAGGGCTGCCGGGACCATCACCAGGCCAATTCCGAAGATCGGTAGAAAAGCCAGAATAGCCATGATACATCCCCACAGGATCGGGGAGTTCAGACCCATTATGGAAAAGACTGCTCCACCCAGAATTCCTTGAATAATCCCACAAATTCCATTTCCTTTCAGAACTGCTGTTGCGATTTCCTGGAATTTTTTGATTAACAGCCGATCTTCATCATCGGGAAGCGGAGAGAGACGGATTACGTAGTCAAGCAGTTTTGGCAGATCAATCAGCAGAAAGAAGATCACCAGAATCATCATGAGGAAAAGGAAGAAAAACTGGGCAATATTAGCTGCCCAGGCACTTGCCTGGTTGTAAAGCATCAGGCCGCCCATTTTAACTACATAAGACAAAGATTCGGAAATCTGGGTAGGATCCAGGTCAAACCCGACTTCCTGTAAGTATTCAAGTCCCCCCGCAACGATGGTGCTTTCCTGGATAAAGAGCTGCACTTTTAACCAGATTCTGCTGTCTCTGCCCCACTGATAAACACCCAGTGCTTCATTTGATAACGCGCTAATAAAAAAGACCAGCGGTACAAAAACGATGGCCGTGATCAGTAGACAGGTCAACAAAGAGGCCGGGGTGTTGGCCAGCTTTTTGTTAAAAAGAAGAAACGCCGGCCGGAACAGACTGGAGAGAATAAAGGAAAGAACCAGGATCGACCAGAACGGATAGAGAACTCGACCAAGAAAAAACAGTGAAATCAGTAAAAGAATCAGGAAGTATCGAACCTGCATCGGACTGGGTCCGTCGGATGGGTATTGGTTTTCCTGATTCTGAAGAGTGCTCATTTTTTATTGCCGCTTAGGTTTCCGAAGGTCCATTATGATTATGTTTGTAATTATGTTTGCAATTCACAACCTGGCTGAGTTATGGTGGAACGCTTCTGGAGATCAGCAAACCAGAGTTGTTAACTATATAATGATCTGGTGATATTTAAAAGAAAAATACGTCGAGTATGGAGATTGTATCATGTGGAAAGATCTCGATATTTCACTTGAGAAAGCGACCGCACTAAAAGAAAAGCCTTCGGTTGAAAATTTGGGTTTCGGCCAATATTTCACCGACCATATGTTTAAGATGCAGTGGACCCAGGATCAGGGCTGGCACGATGCTCGAATCTGTCCGTATGAGCCTTTTTCAATGGATCCCGCCTCAACCGTATTACATTACGGGCAGGCAATCTTTGAAGGGCTCAAAGCCTATAAGAGTTACGACAAACAGATCTATCTGTTCAGGCCAACTGACAATTTTGAACGGATGAATAATGCGGCCTCCAGGATGAGTATGCCGCGCTTTCCGGTAGAAGGGGCGATGAAAGCACTCAAGGCTCTGGTCTATCTGGATCGCGACTGGATACCTGAGGCAGAAGGGTCTTCATTGTATCTGCGACCGACTATGATTGGGGTCGATCCATATCTGGGACTCAAACCTTCTGAAAGCTATATCTTTTACGTTATTATGAGTCCGGTTGGGGCCTATTATGCCGAAGGATTCAGTCCTACCAAAATCTACGTCTGCAATGACTATGTCAGGGCGGTTAAAGGCGGGGTCGGTGATGTAAAAACGGCAGGTAATTATGCAGCCTCAATGCTTGCTTCGGAAAAGGCTAAAAAGGATGGATATACACAGGTGCTCTGGCTGGATGCCTGTGAGCGTAAATATGTTGAAGAGGTTGGAACTTCTAATATCTTTTTTTATATCGACAATAAGCTCGTTACCCCGCCGCTATCTGGATCGATCCTGGGCGGAATTACCAGAAATTCAGTGATTAAGCTGGTACGGAGCTGGGATATCGAAGTTGAAGAACGACCGATCTCCATCGATGAGGTCATTGAGGCCTCTCAAAATGGCAGTCTGAAGGAGAGTTTTGCCACCGGAACGGCGGCGGTTATTTCTCCGGTTGGAGAATTATTTTATAACGATGCGTCCTACCTGATAAACAACGGCGAGACAGGGGATTTGTCCATTCGACTGTTCAAGGATTTGCAGGCAATCCAATACGGGCATAAAGACGATCCCCATAATTGGAGGGTTCGTGTCGGCTGAGGAGAGGAAACTAGCCTAGCCAAACAAATTAAAAGACTCTAAAAACGATTACATAGAAGGTTCTCAGGGGCAGTTGCAAAAAAAGTGCAATTGCCCCTTGATTTTTACCCAAGCACACCTATATTTTTGCGCAGTCTTATGATAGCTCCGCTTTGCGGGCACATTAAACCTGGTTGTGGCCATTTAGGCTATGGCCAAACCATATATTAACTCAAAATAATTAAGTAGTTTAGGAGAAAACAATGAAAATTCGACCGTTAAATGATCGCCTTCTTGTTCAGAGGCTTGAGGAGGAAGAGCAAACTGCTGGTGGCATCATTATTCCCGATAGCGCGAAGGAAAAACCGGCTGAAGGAAAAGTAGTGGCTGTCGGTCCGGGTAAAACAAACGATGCAGGTGAGCGGGTTGCACTGCAGGTCAAAGAGGGAGATGTGATTCTTTTCTCCAAGTACGGTGGCACCGATGTGAAGCTGGACGGAGAAGATTACCTGATCATGCGTGAAGATGACGTTCTCGGAATTGTCGGATAAATGTTCATCCATAGTGTTGTTTCAACCGCATAAGTTGCATTAATTGATATAAAGGAGAAATTCCAATGGCTGGAAAAGATATTAAATATGGTGTTAAGGGGCGTGAGAAGATTCTCGCCGGTATTAACATCTTGGCAGATGCAGTAAAAGTTACCCTGGGACCGAAAGGACGTAATGTTCTGCTCGATAAATCATTTGGCGCACCAACCATCACCAAAGATGGTGTTACCGTAGCCAAAGAGATTGAGCTGCAGGATAAATTTGAAAACATGGGCGCCCAGATGGTCAAGGAAGTAGCTTCCAAGACCTCCGACGTAGCTGGTGACGGTACCACCACTGCTACCATTCTGGCCCAGGCCATTTACACCGAAGGTGCTAAACTGGTGGCCGCAGGCAACAACCCGATGGAACTTAAAAGAGGCATTGATAAGTCCGTTGAAGTTGTTGTTGATACTCTTCAAAGTATTGCCACCCCGACTAAAGAGCAGAAGGAAATCGCCCAGGTTGGAACCATTTCTGCCAACAGTGACGAGACAATCGGCAACATTATCGCCGAAGCGATGGATAAAGTCGGAAAAGAAGGTGTTATTACCGTTGAAGAAGCAAAATCAATGGAGACCACCCTGGATGTGGTTGAAGGTATGCAGTTTGATCGTGGCTACCTTTCCCCCTATTTTGTGACCGATCCGGATCGTATGGAAGTTGCAATGGACGATCCTTATCTGCTGCTGGTAGAAAAGAAGGTGTCCAACATGAAGGACCTGCTGCCGGTACTTGAGTCCGTAGCAAAGATGGGCAAAGGTCTGTTCATCATCGCTGAAGATGTCGATGGTGAAGCTCTGGCAACTCTGGTTGTCAACAAATTGCGTGGAACCTTGAATGTTGCTGCTGTAAAAGCTCCGGGTTTCGGTGATCGCAGAAAAGCAATGCTTGAAGATATCGCCATTCTTACCGGTGGCCAGGTAGTTACAGAAGACCTCGGCATCAAGCTCGAAAATATCACTATTAACGATCTCGGTACCGCCAAGCGTATCGTTGTCGACAAAGATAACACCACCATCATTGATGGCTCCGGTGAGAAAGAGAACATCGCTGCCCGCGTTAAGCAGATTCGCACTCAGACCGAGGACACGACTTCTGATTACGATCGCGAGAAACTGCAGGAACGTCTTGCCAAACTGATTGGCGGTGTTGCTGTTATCAATGTTGGTGCTGCAACCGAGATTGAAATGAAAGAGAAGAAAGCTCGTGTTGAGGATGCACTCAATTCTACTCGTGCAGCTGTTGAAGAAGGTGTGGTTCCTGGAGGCGGTGTTGCCTACCTCCGCACCCTGGCAGCACTCGGCGAACTTGATTTGCCAACCGAGCAGGCACTTGGCAAGAATATCCTGCTGCGTGCACTTGAAGAGCCAATTCGCCAGATTGCTGAAAATGCAGGTCACGAAGGCTCTGTTGTTGTTGATAAGGTTAAAAAGCTTGAAGGCGCAAACGGCTTCAACGCAGCTACTGAAGAATACGCAAACCTGATTGAGGCTGGTGTCATCGATCCTGCTAAAGTAACCCGAACCGCTCTTCAGAATGCGGCCTCAGTTGCTGGCATGCTGTTGACCACAGAATGTGTTATCGCTGATCTCCCTGAAGATACGGATGCAGGAGCAGGCGGCATGGGTGGTGGTATGCCTCCAGGAGGAATGGGCGGCATGGGTGGAATGGGCGGCATGATGTAAGCTGAATCAGACCAACCCAATGGTTTACTTCTCGTAAGCCAGTGATGTATTACTCAAAAGGGGCTCTTAAAAGAGCCCCTTTTTTTTATGCGTAACAGGCCACAAATCCACGCGCTAAGCCTTTGAGTACAAGGACTTCATCCAGAATTTTATGTTGACACCAAAAGATGAATAAGGTATCTATTGTGTCCTTTACCACAATGGCGATGTAGCTCAGCTGGTTAGAGCACACGGCTCATATCCGTGTTGTCCGGGGTTCAAGTCCCTGCATCGCCACCAAAATAACATCCGATACTGTCTGGTATCGTTCTGAAACCCGCTTCCTTACTGAAGGTAGCGGGTTTTTTGTGTTTCATGTTGTCCGGTCTTGTCCGTTGACATCTACCCGTTTAACGGGTAATCTAACGGGTAGAGAAACATTGGTGTCGTTGCCGTACCCGTTAAGGGCTGTATTTCTTGACAGTAAAGGCCTGCAAGACAGTTGGCAGGTCACACCCATTATAAAAAGGCTTTTCTACCCTTTGCTCTGGGGCGGCGGTTACCCGTTAATCTAATTTAATGGGAGGTTGAGATGCCTCGGACAGGAAAACATCTTCTCTCTGAAGCAACCATAAGATCGGCCAAGCTCAAGAAAAAAGCATACGTGCTTCGAGATGGGGCAGGGCTCTGGTTGAGGGTAGAGCCCTCAGGCCGGAAATGGTGGAAGCTTCGTGTCGTCTTCGCCAACAAAGAAAATAGTTTTTCCTTGGGCGACTACCCCACGCTGACACTCGCTAAGGCACGTGAGCAATCACTAGTAATTCGCCAACAAATTGCCAACGGAGTGGACCCTGGTGTTGCGAGGAAAAGCGCCAAACTTGTGCAAAGCGGCAAAGACAGCTTTGAGTCAATCGCCCGTGAGTGGCACACCAAGTTTTCTCCGACCTGGGCTGAATCACATAGTAAAAAACTTATGGGCAGGCTGGAGCTGTATGTTTTTCCTTGGATCGGCAAGCCGCCTGTTGATGAGATTGCAGCGTCAGAGTTGCTGAAAGTCCTCAGGCGTATCGAGGACAAGGGTCATCTTGAAACTGCCCATCGGGTTCGACAGGTTTGCAGTCAGGTCTTCCGCTATGCCATTCAGACCGGTAGGGCCGAACGGGATTGTGCTGCAGATCTTAAAGGTGCCATCCCACCGGCAAAAGAAAAGCGGTTTGCTGCCATTATCAACCCCAAAGAAATAGGTGCCCTGCTCAGGGCAATTGATGAGTACCCTGGTACATATGTTATCAGGTGCGCGCTGAGTCTGGCGCCACTAGTCTTTCTTCGGCCTGGTGAGCTGCGTAAGGCCGAGTGGTCTGAATTTGATCTGGAAGCCGGTGAGTGGCGGTTACCGATCGAGAGGATGAAGGGCAGCCAACGGATAAAGGAGGCTCGGAAAGGTGATGTCGGTCATATCGTCCCGCTCAGCAGTCAGGCGGTTGAGATCCTTACTGACCTACACGAGTTAACGGGAGCGGGGCGCTATGTGTTTCCTGGACTCCGAAGCAGTGACCGCCCGATTAGTGATGCAGCGTTGACGAATGCGCTGCGGCGTATGGGGTACAGCGGTGACGAGCATACCGTGCACGGCTTCAGGCATCTTGCCTCAACCAGGTTGCACGAACTTGGCTTCCCCAGCCATTTGATCGAGAAACAGCTCGCCCATTCCGACCGCAATAAAATCCGAGCAACATATAATCACGCAGAATATTTGTCCGAGAGGCGGAAGATGATGCAGGCGTGGAGTGATTATTTAGACGCGCTCAAGGCAGGTAAAGGCAAAACAGTTGTTCCAGTCAGGAAGGCAGGGTAGACTCATGGCATCCCCGAAGGCACAACAAACAGGTGGTCGACTATATGAGTTGGTGAATTTTTCAGAGAATGAGAAGGGAGGATGATAATGACTTGGCCAGAACCGCTGTTCTTTAAAATCCAGGAAGTAGCAGTACGCTGGGACAAGACTGAAGATGACTTGTTGCAATTAGCGGCTCAGGGAGTTATCCGTCTTGCTTTTTTATATAATGGCGAGAGGGGTGTTGAAATACACGGTGACATAGGAATTGATAAACATCTATTAGGTGGGCAAGGTGACGACCTAATAGGTGAAGAAATTTATATTGATGGCGAATTTTTATACCTGGATCCTTCTAATATAATGGAAATATCAGCCACAGGTGCAACCATAGTTGAGCACGCAAAATTTGCACGAACGTATACGATCGGCCCAATCGGCGAAATAGACAAAACCGAAGAAGATGGTCCCAAAATCACTCAACATGATCGGGAGATCTTGGAATCATACAAATACATTAAAGATGGATTGTCTTTTGTTGAAGCAAAGGACGCCCGAGTCAGGTTCATTGCACCAAAGCCTAAATTAAAAAGAGGTGATCTTCTTGTTCTTTCTGAAGAATTGCGACGTTTTAATGACGATTACCCAGAATTAAAGGAAAAGTGGAAAGATTTCTCTCTAGATCGAGCGGGTGCAAGGGAAGGGAACATACTAATTGGATGGGAATCCATGGCTGAGCATATGAATTGTAGTGCTGATACTGCAAAAAATAGGCTGTCAGATTGTGAGTATTTGAGGCACACTCGCGAAGGCAAACCTTCAATAATAGAAATGGTTCTCAATAAGTATTTGCCGTCTGGCAAAAAAAAATAAACTTTTTTCCTATCCGTTACCCCCCATTCCCCCCCCCCCCCCCTTTTACTCTCCTTTTACCCCCCCCTTTATTTTCTTGAAAAATCACGTAACTAGTTGAAAGTATAACATATAAATAAATAGAATGCCTTTACATGAT
>JAQYVS010000078.1 GCA_030145365.1 Desulfofustis sp.
CACTAGGACGGTGATTCCCATGGATATGGTTTTTTTTGTCCCCAGTTTATTGACTGAAAGGGCCGCCAGGGGGGCTAGAAACCCCATTAACAGTGCATTGACCGTATGGGCGATTGACGCCGTGCCCCGATTCCATTCCAAAGTTTTGATCATAACAGGGAAGATCACTGAGAATCCATAAAAGACAATGCCCATTGTGAACATGTAAATGATAAATAAAAAGATGACATTCTTCCAGCCGTAAAAACCGGAGCCCTGCTTTAGTGATTTCGTCATTTCATCTGTCCTTTCCAGAGACAATATCCGGGGCCTGACCCATGCCGTAATACCCGGCAGGAATAGTACCGGGGTTCGTCTGAAAACACCCGAACCTGAATCTGAACACCAACTATGCGAGGTTGTTTTTGCAGGGATCCAAAGGCGTTGCGACGCTCAATAACGGCATGACTTTAAAGATGTTAAAGCCGCTTGGTGGTTGGATTGTTTTTGGAAAGCGCTCTAAAACCCTGCCCGTCTGCGTGCATGCCGCTTGACGATACCAGTATTGACCAACCAAATCACTTGAGCGAACGGGGTAAACAGAAATGCAAAATAAGGAAGCCGCTGAACTTTTCCAATCTGCCCCCGAAATTCTGTCGGTTAAAATTCCGGTAATATTCTGTTGCCTGTAGAGTCGGGCATTGTGCTGCCCAACTCTACAGTTACAGGACCGGTATATTTTATAACAGCGAACTTGCCTTTACTTGGTCCTTTTCAATTCAACCCTGCGGTTCTCCTGCCGACCTTCCTTGGTTTCATTGGATGCTATGGGTTGCGAGGCCCCATATCCTTTTGAAGTAAGCCGGGCTGGATCGGTTCCTTTCTTCTCAAGGTATTCCTCAACAGCCTGGGCACGTTTTTCTGAAAGTTGCTGGTTGTATTCTTCAGTTCCTGTACTGTCAGTATACCCGCGGATCTCACCTTTTATCTCGGGGTTATGTTCCAATATAATCGCAACCTCGTCGAGAAGCGAGTAAGCCTCCGGTTTAATAGTTGATGAGTCAAAATCGAACAGCATCACTCCCTTAAGCGCCCAGCATCCCTTATTATTAACGGTGGCTCCTATGGGTGTGTCAGGGCATAAGTCCTCGGAGTCAGGGACACCGTCACCGTCCGAATCCAACGGAAATGCAACTTCAGCTTTCTCTGGTGCGATTACCTCTATTACACCTTTGGCCAGTATATTTCCGGAAAACCCCGTCGTAGCAGTTCCCCTTGAACCCGGCGCCTCCAGTACATATTTGAATATGCCCGGTTTTGCCCAGTTAAGACTTGCTGTTTTACCCCGAGGCAACGACTCTGAAATATAGCAGGATTCGTTATCTTTGAGTTTCAATTCCTCAAATCCCACTGGCGTGACAGTCGACAGCATGCACACTTTTGCATCCTCCCGAAAGCTGACTTGCACTTCTTTGAACTCTACCCAATTAATCCATACCGTACAAGTGCCGACTGGAATAGTTACTTTTGCAGGGTAAATGTCAATGCGTGAGCCTCCAACACCTTTTTCTTGCTCTATCCTGATAATCTGGCAGGAGCCTTCCGCATACACTATACCAGTGCTCAACAGCAAGGCTGCACTTGCCAGAAACAAGACGGCGGTTGTTTTTAAACCCGACTTTTTGATATTCATAATTAACTCCTTTCTTTGAATGTTGTTTGAAACACGTGGGATCATGAATACAGTAATCCTGGCTAAATGTGTATATTCTGCCTTACAGTTTAAAGAATCTATGTCCTGCGGGCCCGGCATTGATTTCACCCCGCAGGGGTGAACATGACCCTACGGTCTTCATAAGTGATCTAAAGTGTCTAAAGTGAACTCCTCAACTTTAGTTCATTTTAGATCACTACACAGGTCCTATCAACCACGGCTTGGTGCAACGGCGGCATTCTTACCCGCCATGCGGCCGAAGAAGGTGGCATCTCCCACCGACATACCACTGCCGTAACCGGCTCCGGTGCGGGGGATGCCGCAGGTATTTCTTCCTGCAGCGTACAGGCCGGAAATCACCTCTCCCTCAGGGGTCAACACTTCTCCAGTGGGTAATGTATCCAGACCGCCCAGAGTGAAAAAGGGGATAACTGCACCCCTTCCGGGGGTGCAGTCGAGGGCCGCAAAGGGCGCCTCCAGCGGCTTCAACCACTCTTTTGATTTATGGAACAGGGGGTCTTCCTTGTTGGCCGCGTGCTTGTTGTAGAATCCAATAGTGTGCTGCAGTTGTCCCTCGGGGATCTCCAGTTCCTCCTCCAGTTCAGCAATTGTTTCTCCTGTACCTACGATATCGGCACCCATTATGTTGAATTTCTCATAATGGCTATAATCTTCAATGCTTATAACCAGATAGATTCGCTTGCTGTCCTGCTGCAGGCAGTAGTAGCCCACTCGGCCGTGGTAGCAGTCTTCGTTAATAAAACGCTCCCCACGGGAGTTGATGAAAATCCCGTATGTAAACGAAGACGGCGGATAAAAAGGAATACTGACAAAGCCATCGTTCATGTTGATCGCTGCCGCACCAACACCCATCCCCATCATGATACCGGTACCGGTGTCCCCCGGATTACCGGTGGGTTCATTACCGCGAAGCAGTCCGGGGGCATATTTCTTAAGCATTTTTTCGTTCATAACGAAACCGCCGGCACAGAGAATAACCCCTTTACGCACCTTTACGTGTTTTTCCTGCTGGTTGATGCGCACCACCAGGCCGACCACATTGCGGTCATCGTCAACGATCAGTGTGAGCACGCGGGCTTCGTACTGCACGTGTATTCCGCGCTCTTCCACCTGCTTGGTGAGTGCATTCATCAGCACCGGCCCGCCATTATCCCCCTCCACCTGGATATTATGGCCTCGAGGACAGGGCTTTGCCTTCTCGACAAAAGGCCAGGCCTGCTCATTGCTGGTGTAGAGCAGACAGTCATCGGTTATGATATAAACGGTGCGCTCTCCATGGAAGCTCCTTTTGTAGGGAACTCCCATTTTCTCCAACCAGTGAAAGTGGTCGACACTGCCGTCTACGTATGCACGGACTTTGGCCTCATCCGCCAGAGGTCCTCCGGCCATCATCAGATAATTGAACATATCTTCGCTGCTGTCTTCAAAACCGCAGGCCTTTTGTACGGGGGTGCCGCCGCTGCCGCCCATATAGATATCGGCGCTGGATAACGCAGTGGTTCCGCCGCTGGTGCTG
>JAQYVS010000416.1 GCA_030145365.1 Desulfofustis sp.
GGACAGGTGGCCTTTCTGGTGGAACACGTTGACCCTGAAACGGACTTCGTCGTTTAGTGAGTAAGAAAGATCGCATGAACCATGGGTTATTAAATCCCTCAGGAGGCGCTGGTTGGCGCCGATCAGGTTGAGGGCAAATACTTCAGTCTGGAATGGGGTCAGCTTTTCTACGGCTGGCTGTACATCCACCGGTATCAGAACGCCGTCGCTTTCAACCTGTAAAGGCTTGCCTGCAGTAATATTTAAGTCAGAAACGCGTTCATGCTTGTCGAGCATGGCAGCGATCCAATAATTGATCTCTGGCTGTCTCATAGTCACATACCCCTATTACGGTTGACAGAGTTATTATTCTTGTACTATCTCTTACTGACTGTAAATCTACAAGAAAAAAATTACTTTATCGTTGAGAAATCAGGAGTGTCAAATGAATATACCCTTACGCAGCAACGTAACAACCCAGGGAAGAAGAATGGCAGGAGCACGTGCTTTATGGCGGGCAAACGGCATGAGGGAAGAACAGATCGGCAGGCCGGTTATTGCGGTAGTCAACTCATTTACTCAAATGGTACCGGGTCACGTGCATCTGCATGAGATAGGGCAGCAGGTAAAAAAACGCATTGAAGAGCAGGGATGCTTTGCCGCAGAATTTAATACCATCGCCATTGATGACGGTATTGCTATGGGACATGATGGTATGCTCTATTCGCTCCCCTCTCGTGAATTGATTGCTGATTCGGTAGAATATATGTGCAATGCACATAAAGTCGATGCCATGGTTTGCATCTCTAACTGCGATAAGATTACCCCTGGTATGCTTATGGCCGCGATGCGTCTCAATATACCGGCTATTTTTGTTTCCGGTGGACCTATGGAGGCAGGTATTGTCGGCGACAAACGCTATGATTTGGTTGATGCCATGGTTATGGCTGGAGATTCATCGGTTTCGGATGATGAAATCGCGGAGGTTGAACGTTCAGCGTGTCCTACCTGTGGTTCTTGTTCCGGCATGTTTACTGCCAATTCCATGAACTGTCTCAATGAGGCTCTTGGATTGGCCTTGCCGGGTAATGGTACTGTAGTTGCTACCCATTCCAGTCGGCTACAGCTTTTTGAACAGGCTGCCCGGCAAATTGTTACCATGTGCGATACCTGGTATGCTCGAGGTGACGATTCAGTTCTCCCACGGAGCATTGCCAGTAGAGCAGCTTTTGATAATGCCATGACTCTGGATATTGCTATGGGGGGTTCCACCAACACCGTGCTCCATCTGTTGGCTATTGCCAGTGAAGCAGGGGTGGATTTTACTATGACGGACATTGACCATCTCTCCCGCAAAATCCCTAATCTTTGCAAAGTTTCTCCCAGTTCCCATTACCATGTTGAAGATGTGAATCGGGCGGGTGGGGTCCTGGCAATTTTAGGAGAGCTCGATCGAGCTGGCTTGGTCGATACGAAGGTCACCAGGGCTGATGGTTTGACTTTGCGTGAGGCTTTGGATCAGTACGATATAAAGAACTCTTCTGTTACGGATAAGGCTATCAAATTATACAAAAGTGCTCCGGCCGGGACTGGCCGTAACTTGGTTATGGGCTCTCAAGATACTTTGTATAATGAGTTGGATGATGATCGCGCTGCCGGGTGCATACGCGATCTTGAGCATTGTTATAGTCGTGATGGTGGTTTGGCGATTCTCTTTGGCAATATTGCAGAAAAAGGCTGCATCGTCAAAACGGCCGGGGTTGACCCTTCCATTTTTCAGTTTAGCGGCACTGCAAAAGTTTATCCTTCCCAGGAAGCTGCCTGTGATGGAATATTAGCTGGCCAGATTAAGGCTGGTGATGTTGTGTTCATTTTATATGAGGGACCGAAAGGGGGACCGGGAATGCAGGAAATGCTTTATCCTACCTCTTACCTTAAATCCATGCACCTGGGAGCTGAGTGTGCCCTGGTGACGGATGGTCGTTTTTCCGGGGGAACTTCAGGATTGTCCATCGGGCATGTTTCCCCCGAGGCTGCAGGAGGAGGAGCTATTGCCCTTGTCCGTGACGGCGACCAGATAGAAATTAACATTCCTGAGCGCTCTATTAACCTAGTTGTAAGCGCTGAGGAATTTGATCGGCGCAGAAGTGAGGAAGAAGCGAGAGGTAAAGATGCTTTCACACCAAATCGTGAACGTTTTGTTTCTCCTGCTCTCAGGGCATATGCTCATTTTGCTTCATCGGCTGATAAGGGAGCGGTTCGGGTGGTTCCATAATTTTTTCGATGCAGG
>JAQYVS010000428.1 GCA_030145365.1 Desulfofustis sp.
GTTTTGTTTTTTTAAGTAAACGGGTGGCGGCCCAGGGAGTGACCGTAAAGGCGATAACCAGTGAAAACAGCATGGCCGCAGAGGCGCCGATCGGTATTGGCCGCATATAGGGTCCCATTAATCCACCAACAAAGGCCATGGGGAGAATTGCAGCAATCACCGCCCAGGTTGCCAGAATGGTGGGATTTCCGACTTCACTTACCGCTTCAACCGCGACTTTTAGGATGGATTTTCCCTGGTTGCCAGGCAGCCGCCTGTGACGAACTATGTTTTCAACAACGACGATGGCATCGTCCACCAAGATGCCAATGGAGAAAATCAAAGCAAAAAGGGTTATTCGATTCAGGGTGTAACCATACAGATAGAAGACGAGCAGGGTAAGCGCTAGTGTTGAAGGGATGGCCAGCATGACCACCAGAGATTCACGCCAGCCGAGAAATAGCAGGATCAGAATAGCCACGCCAAAGACTGCTATACCCATATGGAGAAGCAACTCATTTGATTTCTCTGAGGCGGTCAACCCGTAATCTCTGGTAATGCTTACTTCGATATCATCTGGAATCAGCGTTCCTTTGAGTCCTTCAACTTTCTTCTGCACTGCATCAACGACCGAGACCGCATTGGCACCGGGACGTTTGGCGATGGAAAGGGTTACCGCCGCTTCCAGACCATGACGATCCGTTGCTCCGTACATCACATAGTGCGTTGGCTCTTCAGAACCGTCAACGATTTCGGCTACTTCTTCGAGATAGACCGGTTTACCACCATAAACGCCGACTACGATACGGCCTATCTGATCTACATTTTCTAAAAAGGTACCGGTTTGAATCAGAATTTCATTATTGCCACTTTCCAGCGTACCCGAATAGTCCTGGCGATTGGCTTGCTGAATGACAGGAATCAGCTCATTAATTGATAAATTTCTGGAAGCCAGCAGCAGTGGATCAAGACGGATTCGAACTTCTCTTCTCGTACCGCCGATCAAGGTTGTTTCCGCAACTTCTGCTATGTTTTTAATAGAGTCCTCGACCTGGGATGCAACACGGCGCAGCATGAATTGATCGTAATTTTTTGAATGCAGGGTCAGGGCCAGTATCGGCACATCGTCGATGGTATATGGTTTGATCAGTGGGTTGGATACGTTATGGGGAATTCGATCAAAATTTGTAGCAAGTTTCTGATTCAGCCTGACAATTGCCGTTTCCAGGTCTGCGCCAACATAAAATCTGACCACCAGCATGCTCCTACCTGCCATGGAGGTCGAATAGATGTATTCGACATTGGGCAGTTCGTAAAGCAGCTTCTCCATCGGGATGGTGACCTGTTCCTCAACTTCCTTTGGCGTGGCTCCCTGCATGGCAACCATCACATCGATCATTGGTACTTTGATCTGAGGTTCTTCCTCTCTCGGCAGCATGATAATGGCAAGAATGCCGAGAAGGAGGGAGCCTATAATGGTAAGCGGAGTAAGTTTTGAATCGATGAAGATTCCCGCTAGTTTTCCGGCAAACCCGCTGTGTTCAATGTCTTTTGTGTCCATAACGATGGAATATGTCGTTAAAAATTATAGTCTGCTTATTGAAAGGTTATCTGGCGTCCGTCGCTGATCTCTTTACTGTCAGATACGACTATCTGATCACCTGCTGAAAGACCGGACAGGGCTTCAACCTGGTCGCCGTATCTGAGACCGGTTTTAATCAGTTGTAGCCTGGCAGCATTTTCTTTGACTATAAACACACGGTCCAACTGACCAAAGGGACGTATTGCTGAAACCGGAATCATGAAGGCCTTTCCACCGGATGACGGCAGGCTGACCCGGGCAAATTGGCCGGAGCGGATTTTCGGGTTTTGAGCAATGGTGAGTTTGACCTGTGCTGTTCTTGATCTTGGATCTGCGGTTGGGGCAATTTCTGTTATTTCACCTTCAATATCCTGATTGGCCGCCTCAATTGTTACGGGCAGTTTGTCGCTTAGTGCCAGATTAGAGATAAGGGCCTCGGGCACATCAGCTATTACCTGAAGGCTGGATTCATTTTCCAGTTTCAACAGAGTTTTGCCAGGCGTAGCCAGATCACCGATATTTGCAGATTTGAGGGTGATGACCCCGTCAAAAGGGGCCGTGATTGTCGTATAACTGAGCATGGTACGTGCTTCTTTATAAGCGGCCTGAGCAATTTTTTTGCTTTCTTCCAGGGTTTTAACAGACTCCTGAGTGGCAGCATTTTTTTTCAAAAGATTGCGTTCCCGATTCAGATTCCTTTCGGCCTGATCAAGTTGGGCTTGAGCCTGGTTGAGCTTGGCCGTAATCTCTCCGGCGCTAATGACCGCCAGTGTTTCACCTTTGCTTACTATTGAGCCGAGTTTGACGGGTAATTCAATGATATTTCCGCTGACCCGGGCGGAGATGGTAGCGCTTTCAGCAGCCCGAACAGTTGCCATAATTTCTACTTGGCGAATGGGACTGCTCCCTTCCACTATAGCAACCTCAACCGCCAGAGGCGGCAGAGGTTCTAACGACTGATGTTGAGAGTGCTGTTCCGATTTGCAGCCAAATAATAACAACAATCCCACCAGTGGAAAAATAGATGTAAAAAATCTAGACGGAGTAAATGGTGAAGTCATGGTTGGTTCTCCAAAAGTTCTTCTGTGGTATTTCTAAATTGCTGATGTCCTGAGGCTCGGCGTAAATTTGCAATGGCGACACTGTAATTGGCTCGGGCCGAAGATTGACGTACCAGGGTATCGGTTAATCGAACCTCGGTATCCAGCAGATCGGAAGAGAGAATCACCCCTTCCTTAAAGCGTTCTCTGCTGAGTTGGGCACTTTCTCGGGCAACTTCAACCATTTTATCGGTAACAGATCGTCTCTGAAGAGCCTGATTGTAATTAAGTTCAGCTTCTTGAATATCGAGATTGATGCCAAGTATTAATTTATGCAATTGCTCTTTTAATTCCCGATATTCAGCTTGCTTCCGATCGATTTCAGCGTTGGTTTGTTTACCGTCCCAGATATTGTAATTCAGTTTAACACCGGCAATCCAGGAATCTCCTGAGCCATCATTTACCCACCCCTTGTCATATTGATAACTGGCAAAACCGTCCAGTGTGGGTAAATTTCGTCCTTGAACTTGCTTCAATTCGGCTTCGGCAGCCTGGAGTCTGGCGGTGAGAACTGCAAGTTCAGGACGTTCGATGTAGTGTTCCTGTTGTGGAACTACCTGATCAATTTCGGTGTTTGCGCTGATGTTCACCTGTCCCTGTTCCAGACCAAGAAGATTGAGAAATATTTTTTCTGTCAGCTCCTGCTGGTGGTTGGCAATGATCAAATTTTCACGAGTGCGTGATTTTTGAACCTCGAAGTTGAGTACTTCGGTTTTCAGCAGATCGCCTGCCTCATAACGAGCCTCTGCTACGGCCAGCGAGAGCTCAATAGCTTCCAGCTCTGCCTTTCTGGCCTCCACCTGATCCATGGCTTGAACGATGTTTTGATATGCTCTGACAATTTCAAATCCAAGGCGATGCTCGATTTCCCGCTTGGAAGATTCGCTTCCCAGATATCCGGATTCGGCTGCCTCAACAATTGCCTGGTCACTACCGCCATTATAGAATCGATAGCTCAGTTCAGCTTTCAGATTCAGATCGTCGGTTCTTCCCGGATTATTGAAGTCGATCTGTTGATTAAATGTTCCCTGGTTCAGAATATTTCCAAAGGAATATATCGGATTGTTGGTCTGTCCGTAAGTTGCACTCAGGTCAATTCTCGGATGATACAGTCTACTTTTTGCCTGATTCCGGTTTGCCTGGGCGGCTGCAATACGCTGTGAGGCGATTCTGCTGTCGGGACTGTTCTTCAGTCCAAAGATTACCGCTTGTTGGGGGGTCCAGATTTCAGGTGTCTGCGGCGGATCATCAGCCCAGCTAGTGTCCGGTGTCAGAAGTAATAGAGAACAAACCATGGCCCAACCGCAACACTGCCTGAATAACTTTGATACGATAACCATTTTACCCTGTAGGTTGTGGGTTATTCTTAGTCAGATCTGCCTTATTAATTAAAAACTTAAATAGATATAAGGGATAGTGAATTTATTGTCAAAAAATAAAATACCATAAACTCGAAAATTCAACTAAAAATTTGTTTCTGAGTCTCATTATCTCTTTATAACTAATAAAAAAGTTGGTTATCAGGAGTTTGGATCATGGTAAACTTTTTTTATGCACAATATTGAATGATGAATTATTTGGAACAGCACGATGAACGTTTTAAAACATCTTAAAAAAATTAACAAAATACACGGTTGGGGCAGGGCAGGTTACTGGTATTTAGTCTGTTCATTCGGACTGAACTATCTTTTTAATCGGCCGTCCCTTGCAAAACTGACATACAGAAATAGATATCAACAGGAAAAAAAGCTCTTTTACACGGTTACGACCGGTGATTACGATCAGCTCAATGAAATTCCGGTCATGCTGCCCAACTGGGATTTTGTCTGTTTTACCGATAATCCCGAATTGAAAAGTAACAGCTGGCAGATGAAGGTATTGGAAAACGATCTCGATCTCGATCCTATCAGGTTATCACGCCATTTGAAAATCAATAACCATCTGATTGATAACGATTATGATCTGAGTATTTATGTAGATGGCAATATTAAAATCCGTGGAGATCTGGATTCCTTTCTTGCCCAGGCATTGCCGCTCGATAAGCAATTTGCTGTTCTTCTTCACCCCTTTCACGCTTCACTTCTAGAAGAAGTTGAGCTCTGTGTGACTACCGGCAAGGATCATGAAACTGTCCTCTGGGAGCAATATCACTATTATGTCGACAATGAGCGGTTTTGTGATCCTTTCCCACACATTAACGCCCGGATGCTGATTCGCCGGGCAAACGATGGTGATATCAGACAATTGATGGAGACCTGGTTTGCTCAACTGATGCAATGGTCACGGCGTGATCAGGTAGGATTCAACTACTCTTTGAGTAAATGTCCCAATCTTGCTCCCCACTACATTCCGTACTGGATATTCAGGTCCTATTTTAAAAAATTGGATCATTATTAAACCGATTCGTCGCCAATCGCATATTGTTTGAATAACAACAGCACAAAAATCCGTATGATAACGATCAACCATTTCAAAACTTGATGGTAGAGATAGTAAATATTGGTGGGGGCACATCCCCCGCTCAGCCGGTAATTGGACAGATTACAAAGAATTAAAAATTAATGGAGCCAAGAGCTGTCAAAAGAGCCGATCTGATAGTGTTTTTTGAAAAAAAGCGTTGGTAACAAAGTCTGGCCTGTACTCTTTTGTTTGGGAGTTTTTCAGGCTCTGCCATGAGGTTTGCGGCTGCTCTGGCAAGGGCCATTGGATCTGCGGGTGGAACGAATGCAATAGCGCCAGAAAATTCGGCACACATTTCTTTTGGATAGGCTTCTGACGATCTGGTGATAACCGGGCGGGCACACGCCAAAGCCTGATATACCTTGTTGGGTATGACCCTGGATGCTTTGGGAGAATCGCCGAAAACACCAAGTACAACATCAGCCCGGCCTATTCGCTCGGGCAATTCCTCATAGGGCAGCCAATCTTCAAAATATATGTTAGCAAGATCGCTGCTCTTTTTTTCGCACTGCTCCCGCATTGGACCGTCGCCAAGAAGTGTCCAGCGCACCTGCGGTACCATACGTGCAGCCTCAACAATGACCTGAGGTGCCTGTAAGCTGATAAAACTGCCGAAAAACAGAATTTCGGGAGGCGATCCGGACGTATCCTTCTTCTGAGGTGTAAAAAACGACTCCTCGGCTCCAACTGGTATGACAAAGGTGTGGTTTTTCGGACTCGACAGGCTGGATTGGAAAAAATCTGAATGGGCCTCCGTATCAGCTATGACAATATCTGCACTACTGTAGAGCGATTTTTCCCAGTGTAAAATACGTCTTGCCCGCCAACTGGATGCAGGGAATTTTTTTCTTTCAAATACCACCTTATCCCAACTGCTGATCAAAGGATCGAAAATGAGTGGAATATTTTTCTTGTCGGCAAATTTTCTGGCTGAATGAAAGTCTCGATGTCTGAAACAGCCGACCCATACTGCATCAGCGCCTTCGAGATTGGAGAATTGTGCCTCGAGTGAGCCGGTAAATGAAGAATGCGGCCTGAAATCATGAAGGGTAAATCCGCATTCGACCAGGATTTGTCTCAAGATTCGATTGCGTGAATACCCAGGATCGAAACGTCCCCACCAGAGTATGTTCTTTTTTTTATAAGATGCTTCCATCATTATGAATCGATGTAATGTCTTTGTACTCAATAATTAGAATAACTCAACATATCTCAAAATTTCTATTCAAGCCAGACCGCTTCAGTGATCAAGAGAAATAGGTTCCTGCAGATCTATGTGAACCAGTTTGGCATAATGACCATTTTTCTGAAGGAGTTCATCGTGGGAACCCTGTTCAACAATCCTGCCTTTATCCATCACGAGGATTCTGTCAGCTCTTCTGATTGTAGAAAGGCGATGTGCAATAATGATAGAGGTTCTTTTCTCGAGTTGTTCTATGGCCTTTTCAAGTATCGATTCAGTTTCTGAATCGATGAATGCAGTTGCCTCGTCTAGAATCAGAATTGCTGGATTTCGGCACAGTGCCCGGGCAAAAGAAAGGAGCTGCTTTTCTCCGGATGAAAGTTCTCTTCCTCCTTCGCCTAACATGGTATCGAGTCCGTTTTCAAGCTTGGCGACAAAAGGGGTCATTGCAGATTGTTCCAGAATTTCTGTTATCTGGTAACGGGAGCAACCGCTTTCCATTCCAATATTTTCCAGCAATGTATCATCGAGAATAAGGACATCCTGCAGGATAACTCCGACAATTTGTCTGAGATTATTGAGATGCAGATTGGCTATATCCTGCCCGTCTATGGTTATTGTTCCATGCTGAGGGTCATAAAAACGTAAAAGAAGGCTGATAAGCGTTGTCTTGCCTGAACCGGTAGGTCCGACGATGGCAATGGTTTCGCCCGCCGCAATCGATAATGACAGATCTTTGATAATTGGTTGTTCCGGTTCGTAGCCAAAAGAAATAGTGTTAAAATCAAGATCCCCTCTAATTGGAGACAGGGTAACGGGCACATCGGGCTCGACAATATCTCGTTTGGTATCGAGCATATCAAATATTCGCTCCGCAGAAGCCAGGGCTGACTGCACAATCGAATACTTCTGAGAAAGTTCTCGCAGAGGCTGAAAGAACAACCGCATATAAGCGATGAATGCAACCATTTCGCCAATCGTCAACGTCTGCCCGATGATCTGCGATCCCCCATATAATAAGATCAGAGCGATTGCCGTCCAGCTCATCATCTCCGTAAGCGGCATAAAAGCAGCGAACAACCTGATCTGCTTGAGCGTACGGTTAAGATATTCGCCGCTGAGCATATTAAATTTTTCAAACCAGGTCTGTTGACGTCCAAATAGTTGAATAATCGTAATACCTGATACTGACTCCTGGACAAACGTGTTCAGACGTGAGAGTTGGCTTCTAATGGCCCTGAATTTTTCTCGGGCCACTTGAGAAAAAACAATGGTCATAATAAGAGCTACAGGAACAAAAAATGACATGACCAGTGCCAGACGAATGTTGATCATGAAAAGTACGATCAAAATGCCGATAATGCGTAAAATGTCATTGAAAAGCGTAACCAGGACAGAGGTAAACATCTCATACATGTTCTGCACATCGTTGGTTAGCCTGGTAACCAGTCTGCCGGTCGGCTGTTTGCTTAAAAAATGTAGATCGAGATCAAGAATATGGCTGAACAATTGCTGGCGGATACGATGCATAACTGACTGACCGACCCATTCCAGCAGGACTACCTGTATAAATGTCAGACCAAACCCGATAGTAATCAGCACACAGTAGGTTAGACCGATCCTGCCTAAACCGTTATATCGTTCTTCTAATACTAAGCTGGATGCGGTGATATATAAATCGATCCCGATTTTGATCAGGTAGGGCAGGGCGAGGGCTGCCGCCGTTACCCCCAGAGACAAAACAACGGCAATAGTTATGGCAGATTTATATTCCCTGCTGTTTTGAAGAATCCGCAACCACAACTTAAAGTCGTAGAAAGAAGACTTCTGACCTTTTTCCATGTAACCGAAATCACGCATGGCCATTCTCCATGCGATTTTTCATCTGTTTTCGATGCATGGCCCGGTAAAATTCATTTACCTCGAGCAACTCCTCATGGGTCGCATCATTTACCAATAGACCCTCATCTAAGATAAGAATCTTGTCGGTCATAGATAATAGCTTGATACGATTTGAAACAATGAACACGGTTTTTCCATCAAAACGTCTGCGCAACGCTGACAGAATATGGTTTTCAGTTGATGTGTCGACGGCCGAAAGACCATCATCAATAACCAGAACCGGGCGATCGTAGAGTATGGCTCGTGCCATGGCAACCCGCTGGCGCTGACCTCCGGATAATGTGACACCGCGTTCACCGACGATTGCCTCATAACCTCCGGTGAATGTGATGATCTCATCATGGATATCAGCGTCTTTGGCGGCCTGTTCAATTTCTTCCATTGAGACATCTTCCATACCAAAGCCGATATTAGCTTTAATCGTGTCTGAAAAAAGAATCGGCTCCTGCCCCACATAACCAATTTGGCTTCGCACCTGATCCAGTGAAAGCTCATTGACATCGGTGTCGCCAAAATAAAGTGAAGAGTCTTCAATCGGATAGAGCCGGACCAGGAGTTTACACAGGGTCGTTTTACCGCTTCCTGTTCGACCGCCAATACCAATGATACCTGATGTGGCATTAAAACTTACGTCTTTGATCTGGTAACTCGAAGAGTCTGGGTATGAAAAACTGAGATTTTTTGCAATAAACCCCCTTGTTATTTTGGGGGATGGAATTGCTACCTGAGGGTCAAAAAGAATCGGTTCCGATGTGACAAGTTGGTGGATCCGTCTGAGTGCGGTTATGCCCCGCTGAGTAAGGTTTGCCACCCAGCCCACGGCCATCATCGGCCAGATGAGCATCTGCAAATAGGTGATAAATGCCGCAAAATCTCCCATGGTGATAGCTTCGCGTATCACCAGCTTGCCCCCGAAAACCAGGATAATCAAAAGGCCGATATTACCGATCAGGGTGGCTGCCGGAAAGAGCAGTCCGTGGATAAGGGCAACCCTGATATTGGCTTTAACATAGGTTTTGCCGATTCGATCAAATTCCGCACCTTGCTTTTTTTCAAATGTATAGGCTTTTATAAGACGAACGGATACCACGGCAGATCGGGCAAATTCAGTAAGAATTGAAAATTGTTCCTGGACTTGATTGAATCGGTGATGAAGTTTAGCGGAAAGAATTCTGGTAACGACAGCCAGAACAGGCAAGGGGAGAAGTGATACAAGAGTGAGTGTTGGATGTATATGAAACATGAAGCCAATTGCGGCCACCGAAACAACCAGCGCGTCAACGGCCGCTACCATACCCATGCCGCAGGCCATTTGTACCGCTGCCAGGTCGTTTGAGCCACGGGCCATGATGTCGCCGGTTGAATGTTTGGAAAAAAAGTTCTGATCCATACCCAGGACATGGTCAAAAATTCGATTTCTGAGTGCCTGTTCAAGGTAGCGCGAAAAGCCAATAATCAACATTCGCCAAATAAAGCGAAGTACTACGACAACCAAGGCAATTAAGATGATCAGGCCGGCCAGGCGAAAAAGATACCCAGTGGTGGCAGTTTGGGCTGTCAGTGAGTCGATGCCGTGTTTGAGAATCAACGGAATGGAAAGCTGAAGGAAGTCGACCCCAATCAGTGCAAGAAGTCCGAGTATGAGCCGGACTCGGTATTTTCTGAATTGATCAGCCAGAAGCAAGAAGACTAATTTGCTGAGGCTGACACTGTCTTTTTCAGCGGTTGTTTCAAGACGGTTGAGTTGTTGTTTATTCAGCACTGAGATTCAGACGTAATAGATGTTAAACCATTGGTAAAATCAGCTTGACTGAGCAAAGTTAACCAACTTAGTATAAAATAGATGTAAGTGCTATCCATCCGGCACATTTTACACTGTTTCCATTTCTTGAGGTTTTATATGAGTGTTACAAGCAAATGTGAGGTCATCAGATATTTTCATTGTCTTGCTGTTGTCCTGCTGCTGGCAGGCTGTTCTTCCGAGCAGGGGGATGAGGAAGAGAAATCGATAATTCGGCAGAAAACCGATGAAGTTGCTACTGAAATTGTCGATCATATTCGTCAACCCATCGACAAAGCGGAGGCCGTCAAAGAAATTGAGGAGGCACGCAGAGCCCAGTATGAGGAGCAGACTCAATAGAGTGAGCCTTTGCTCTGATTATCTTTTTACGGCTATGGGACGGTTATAAAAATAACTTTTAGTCCTCCTGCTTGGAACCTTGTTTTATCTGAAATTGTTCCGGCAGCCCTTTGATATATAAGTCCTGCTTACTGTACGGAATTTCCACTCCTTCATCCCTGAACTTTTTATACACTTTGGTATTGACTGCATCAAGAACTCGGCCTCTGAGCTCTGGATTGTCAACCCAGAACAGCAGCTCAAAATCGAGACTGGATGACCCGAACAAGCGAAATCTGACCCTCGGCACAGGATTGGTACAAACCTGCTGCTCGTTTTGCGTGATTTCTAAGAGAATCCTTTTGACCTTGTCTATGTCGCTACCATATGCCACTCCGATTTTTAGACGAACACGCATCTTTGCTGAAGGTCCACCGGATTGATTGGTAATCATGGTATTTCCGATGATCGAGTTGGGAATGGTGACTTCAATATCATCTCTGGTCAGAATTCTGGTGCTGCGCAGGCCAATATTAGTCACTTTGCCGCGGCTTCCCGTATCTAAAACGATATAGTCGCCGATCCGATATGGGGTATCTGCCAGAATGAAAACACCCGAGAAAAGATTTGAAAGCGTGTCTTTGGCTGCAAAACCGATGGCAATACCGACGATTCCGGCCGAAGCGAGCCAGGCAGTAAGGTCTATGCTCCAAATGACGAAAATTGCATACATGCATGCGCCAAAGATTATAACTTTAGCGATATTATCAAAGAGGGTAACGGTTCGACGCTGGATAAATTCGTATTTGTCTGATAGTCCGGCAATCCGGTTGAGAAGCAGCGACGCTAGACGGATTAAAAAAACTGCCCAGACTACCACCCCAAGAGATTGCAGACAGCGATTGATAATCAGCAACAATGTTCCTGGCATGGGCATTAGATCAAGTCCAGCGGTGATGCCCAGCGCTACCAGCGTGTAATAAACTGGTGGGCGTAGAGCAAGGACGATCTGGTTATCCAGTTCAACTTTAGTGCGATTGACAAGAGCTCGTAAAAGCCTGAAGATGAGCCATACGAATAGGGATACACCGATAAAAGTGAGAAGTATTATGAAGCCGCCCTGGATCCACGGGTTATCAAAAACCTGTTTGAGTAATGAAAAAAAAGTGCCTGTTGGAGAAGAAGCAGTCACTGCATTTGTTGAAGCCTCGCTTATCTCATAAGCAGCGGATAAAGAAACCGCTACCAGTGTAATGTAAAGAGATTTTTTACTTATCGGCCTGATCATATTTGCTCTCCTTCACAATAGGTGCTTTGCAGGAACGTCATTACCACCTGGTACATAAATCCTCCAGAAATTAGTCTAAATGTCGAAATCATACAAGATTTTCATACGGTCGCAGGAGTGTGTGTCACCCATCAAAGTGTTGGTGATTGATTCGCTATATTACTTATAATAATATATTGAAATAGTAATATTTATGCTTATCTATATGTAATACAAATGTTGCCGAGTCCATAATGATTTTCAAAATATATAAAGTAAAAGGATTGAAAACTACCAGAAATACTCAGATAAGTACATTCTGGTGAGCGAATTACCAGGTGGAAATAAATGAAGCACATCGATTATTACACAATTCTCGGAGTATCACGTAATGGTTCTCAGGACAAAATCCGGAGGGCATACCGTAAAGGTGCGCAAAAATATCATCCCGACGTCAACAAAGAGCCTGAAGCGGAATCCAGATTCAAGGAGATAAACGAAGCCTATGGGGTCTTGTCTGATTCTGAGAAGCGCAGCCTTTATGATAGGTACGGCAAAGATTGGGACCAGGTAAGAGAAGAGGATCCCTCCACTCGCTACAACTATAAGGCGCGAGAAAATCCAGGAGCAGAAGGTTTTTCGCAGAGCTTTCAATTTAATTGGGATCAAGAGTTTGCAGGTTCTGAAGAGCTTAATGATTTTCTGAGAAATATCTTCACTGGGGATAATGGAACAACAGATCAATTCACCAATCAATCGTTTGCCTCACCCGGAAGATCCATGGAGGCAGAAATCGCCCTGAGTCTTGATGAAATTGTGAACGGAGGAAAAAAGACGATTACTTTTCAGACCAAGCAAATGGATTTGCATGGAAACATCCGACCTCAGATGAAACAGATGCAAGTGAAAATTCCCCGGGGAGTGCATGAAGGATCTGTCATCAGACTAAAAGGCCAGGGAGAATCTGGTGTAGGCCACGCAGAAGCAGGAGATTTGCTGCTACGGGTAAAAATCGCACCGGACTCAAGATTTACCCTAAACGGACACGATTTGAAAACCACCGTACCGATTACTCCCAGTGAAGCAGTACTCGGTGTTAATCTTGAGGTGGAAACGCTGGACACAAAAGTTCGTCTTAAGATTCCTCCAAGAACCCAGAACAATAAAAACTTTCGCTTGAAAGGCAAAGGATTGCCGAAAAAGGCGGGAAGAGGGGATCTCTATGTCGGTGTCGAAATCCGAATTCCGGATACGGTGAGTTCAGAAGAAGAGCTTTTATTCAAAAAGCTATCTCAGGTAGCAGATACAAATCCACGTGACAATAAAACCCGAGCCAGAGGTGAATTCGAGACTGCCTGATGATTGTCTCAATTACTGGTGAACAATAACGTCCAGAATTCTTAACGCTCAGCTCTGCTTACTTCCTCTCCATTTCATTATTTGATGGTAATCTCCTGATTTAAAATGGTAGAACGTACCATCTGTTTGCACAGTGATACTCGTTGATAAAAGGGGGAACTATGGAATTGAAAGTAAATCAGGCAGCACTCATTCTTGAAACAAATGATGAGGGCGAAATATGTGTGGAGGTGGCATCACCTGATATGGATGGTCTCGCAAGTGGATTGTGTCAAACCATAGCCAGGAAACTGATCAATGATGAAGTATTTCAACAAGAGCTTTTGACCATGCTGGAGCAGGAGTAATTGGGGAAAGAGGTTTTTTTTAACCATTGACTAGCCACATCTTAAGTGTGCATTATAGTTTTTCGGTATCAGGAATAATTGTCACCGGAATTCAATGCAAGTCGGAAGGAGAAAAATCATGAAAGCAGTTTTCGCAATTATTTTGGCAATATGTTTTGTCGTTACCCCTGTATTGGCAGCAGATGTCAATACAATTGATAAAGATCAATTAAAACAAATGCTTGGTTCTGACGATCTGGTATTGCTCGATGTGAGAACCGGAGGGGACTGGAGCTCAAGTGAGTTTAAAATAAAAGGGGCGATGAGAGCCGACCCGTCAGAGGTTGCCTCCTGGTCAAAAAATTACGAAAAAGATA
>JAQYVS010000052.1 GCA_030145365.1 Desulfofustis sp.
GGTGGCGCATCAAATAAACCATTTTTCAGTGCCTGGAGATATAAGCCGGTCCCTCCGGTTAAAAGTGGTATTGCTCCCTTTTGATGAATTTCACTAATCGCATTCAGACAGTCACGGACGAATCTGGCAGCATTATATGGTTCATTGGGATCGACAATGTCAATAAGATGATGTGGAACCTGAAGTTGCTCATGTTTTGTTGCTTTTGCCGTGCCAATGTCCATATAGCGATAAACCTGCATGGAATCTACACTGATGATCTCGCACAGGAATTCGCGGGCGATTGTCAGGGAGAGCGAAGTTTTTCCTATGGCAGTCGGTCCGATCAATGCAAGAACCGGTTTATCTATGTTATCCGGCTGCATATCAGTCAAAGCGCAGGAACTGTTGAAAGTGTTCAAGGCGCTTCGGGCCAATTCCTTTCACTCTGAGAAGATCTTGAGCTGATTCAAATTGACCATGTTTCAGCCTTTCTGCAACGATGCGATGCGCGTATTCAGGCCCTATTCCAGGTATAGTCATCAGAAGTGATGGATCTGCCCTGTTTACCGGTAATTTTTCAAATTGATAGAGAGCCAGAAGCACTTCATGCTGCTCAGGGGCAAGCTGATTATTTGCAGTTCCGATATGAAGTGAATTAATATCTATACCGGGCTGCAATTCATATTTACCTGTAATGGCAGAGGCAGATAGATAATCAGATAAATCGTTGACTATCAGACACATTACCCAAGCCACAGGTAGCAGCAGCATGACCAATATCCTGATGTCGCGTTGTTTTGACATTGCCTTATTAAACAGTAGAACTAACCTCGTGAAACGAATTTATTGGCCACAAGTTTAAAGCTTAACTAAAGATAATCTCGCTGTGAATCTATGCAACGTAATAATGCTTGTGAGTCCGGAATTGAAAGGGTATAACGTCTTGCCACGATTACATGGTCTTACAGTAGAAAAAAAGTAAAATGTCCAATTTCAATATTGTCCTAGTGGAACCGGAAATACCTCCCAATACCGGTTCTATCGCCCGTCTCTGTGGAGCAACCAATTCTACCTTGCACTTGGTACATCCCTTGGGATTCTCAACCTCTGATAAATATCTAAAGAGGGCTGGACTTGACTATTGGCAGCATGTCCAGGTTGTTCATTGGGAAAATCTGGGACATTTTTTTAAATCTTGTGAGGAAACGGCATTGAAGTTTTTTACAACGAAGACCACAAGACCATATACTTCCGCTGTCTATCGACCGGGTGATTATCTGATTTTCGGAAAAGAAACGAAAGGTTTGTCTACAGAAATCCGCTCTCTCTATGAAGAGTTGTGTTTTACCCTGCCAATGAATAACGAAAACATCAGAAGCCTCAATCTTGCAATGACCGCAGGAATTGTTTTATATGAAGCCTTGAGACAACAGAGTACTGAAGATAAGCTTTTGAAAACAAATAATTAATACCTGAGAGTAAGGTAGATTACACGCCTACTAGAGGAGATAGAAATCATGCCCCAGCGAGTTTGTAATTTCAGCGCAGGACCCGCCACCCTGCCCTACGATGTCTTGGAACAGACTGCAAAAGACGTGGTAGATTTCCAGGGGCTTGGCATGGGCTTGATGGAAGTAAGTCATCGTTCAAAAGAGTTCATGGCAGTCGTTGACAGGACAGAAGAATTGTTGCGGGAATTGATGCAGATTCCGAACGGATATAAAGTACTCTTTCTGCAGGGTGGTGCATCAAGTCAGTTTTTTATGGTGCCGATGAATTTGCTCTCGATAGGTAAAAAGGCCACTTATCTAAACACAGGTACTTGGGCTAAAAAAGCTATTAAAGAGGCTCAGCTTTTTGGTGATATTGATGTTGCCTATTCAAGTGAGGCCGACAATTTCAATCGTGTCCCTCACCAGGATGAATACACAATCAATGAGGAAAGTGAATATCTCTATTTTGTTTCTAATAATACTATTTTTGGTACCCAGTTCCAGAAATTCCCCGAAACCGAAACGTTATTGATAAGTGATATGTCTTCCGACATTTTATCGAGAACAATCGACGTGTCAAAATTTAGTCTGATATTCGCCGGTGCCCAGAAAAACCTTGGTCCAGCTGGCGTTACCGTGGTTATTATTAGAGAAGATCTACTGAGCAGGGCTCAAGAGGCGATTCCGACCATGCTCAAATACAGTACTCATGCCGATAAAGGCTCAATGTTCAATACTCCTCCCTGTATTGCTATTTCTGTGGTCTGTCGGGTATTGGAATGGCTCAAGGGAATTGGTGGTACTGATGTAATCCAGCAACGTAATGAGCAGAAATCTGCAATTGTCTATGAGGTTATGGACAGTGGCAGCTACTATCGCGGACATGCCGCCAAGGATTCACGTTCTCACATGAACGTATCTTTCAACCTGCCCTCCCCTGAGCTTGAAGCTCAGTTCATTGCTGAAGCAACCGATGAGGGTCTGCATGGATTGAAAGGGCATCGTTCCATCGGCGGCTGCCGGGCCTCTATTTATAATGCCTTCCCTATTGAAGGTGTTCAAAAACTTACCCATTTTATGGAAATGTTTGCTCAAAAAAACCCGGTTTAATCCATTGGTGGAAGAAGTCATTGCTTTCTTAAATTGAGATGATTGATTGTAAAAACCTAGATCAAAACGGTTTGGAATCGTTTGCCGAATCCCTTGATCAGCCAGCATTTCGGGGAAGGCAAATCATGTCCTGGCTCTATCGGCCAGAAATAAATGATTTCTCTCAGATGACCGATCTTGCTAAGTCGTTCAGGATCCTTCTTCCTCAGCACGCCTTCATTTCAAATTTTTCTCAACCCATAACCGAGATTTCTTCGGATGGAAGTATAAAGTTTGTATTTACCCTCGCAGATGGCCAGGTGATCGAATCGGTCAATATTCCTGAAGTTGACCGGAACACCCTGTGTATTTCTTCCCAAGTTGGTTGTGCCATGGGCTGCAAGTTTTGCCAAACTGGATCCCTTGGATTTAAAAGAAATTTAACTCCTGCAGAGATGGTAAATCAAGTCTGCAGTGTCCGTGATTTTCTTGAATCCCAACCGGATGAACAGCGATTCGGTCCTACCGCCATAACCAATCTTGTTTATATGGGGATGGGAGAACCGTTAAATAATATGGAGAACTTGCTCACAGCAATTTCTATTTTGACCAACCAGAAAGGCCTGGACATGGCCAGCAGGAGGATCACCGTCTCAACGTGTGGAATAGTTTCTAATATGAGAGAGCTGGGCGAGAAAACAAATGTGAACCTTGCCATTTCACTGCATGCAGTGGACAATGATACCCGCGACAAATTGATGCCGATCAATCGCCGCTATCCCATCGAGCAGCTCCTTCAAGCCTGCAGAGATTACCCGATCCAGAAGCGAAAACGGATCATGATCGAGTATATTATGTTGGATGGGATTAATGATTCAGATCGGGAAGCGCGCCGTCTTGCCTCCCTGCTGCGAACGATACCCTGTAAAATAAATCTGCTTGCTTATAATGAATGTGACGGAATCCCCTTCCGCCCTTCTCCAAACAAAAGAATCCTCGCCTTTCAGGAAGTATTGCGTAAAGCCCACTATTCCATTTTCATAAGAAGCAGCAGGGGCAGCGATATAGCAGCTGCCTGCGGTCAGTTGGCCGGCAAAATAAGCCAGAAAAATTCCGACATCTAAAACGTTGGGGTACGGTCACATACTGACGAGAAAAATCAGGTTAACGCAGCCGATTAAGAAACCGAGCAAGGCACCAAAGAGGTTGATGTATTTAAATTGCTCCTGCATGATGGACAACAGCAATTTTTCCAACCGAAGCAGATCAAATGAGTCTATTTTATCGATAACTATTTTTTTGAAGTTGATTGATTTGACAATGCCCGGAACTTCTGAGATAAGCATCTTTGTCGTCATTTCCCTCATCGAGTAACACATTCCTTCGGTAACCCCTGGTGGGATAATATGGTCAAGCCTGCCTATCGGCTTGTTGATCAAATTTTCAACCAGGCTTTCCACCATGTGATCAACCATTACCTTACTATCCTGCGACCGGACCAGGTCAAACACGCCATCATTTAATTTTTTTCTGATATCATCGAGCCATTCCTGACCCATTATTTTTTCCACAACAGTACCGGTTCTGGCGCTGCCATTGTCGATATGAAGCGAAACGAGGTTGATAAACATTGCCGAAAGTGATTGAGAAATATTTGTTTTCCGCACAAAACCAGCGACAAGTTTAGCAAACTGACTTGAAATGTTTTGAAGCTGTTTTTCCGTGAGCCCATCTGCCAAGTCAACCAAAGGTGTATCCAATAATTGGTTGATTCGCTCATCTAATGCACCCGTTATCTTGGTCGCAACGTCTTCATCGTATAATAATGCGTCAATTTCAGGATTTTTATCACTGAGATAAAATTTGATTTTCTGCTCAACCGTCTCCATATCGAGAAAACCTCGTGCCATTGTAGACATGGATCCCATAGAATCGATAAATTCGTCAACTGCACGCATAATTGCAGCAACGATTTTATCTCGTATTTCAGCATCTTTTAAAAAATCTGAGGCTTTTTCCTGGATAACAGGAGTCTGATTACAGATAGTGTTGATAATCACGTCCTGAACTGCCGACGGCAGAATGTCACGACATGTTTTATGTTGACCGGCAGTTGATGATAATTCTTTTTGCAGTAGAGACTGAAACCATACTTCCAGGGCGGGATCTGAAAAGATACGATTTGCTGAATTTTGGAAAAAATCGATTATCTTTTCCCGCTGCTGACCATCAATCAACGCATCAATGTCATTGTCAAGCAAACTATCAAACCAGCGGTTAACCGCGATTTCAAGTCCCTGTTGAACCTCACGAGAAACCATATAGCCATGCACCATTTCCTTAATTCGATAGGCCAGGGTTTTGCGGCCAATATCGAAATAATTTTTATAGGCGGTGGGAATAATGGAATTAAGCGAACCCAACTCCAGTTTCATGTAGGAGGTGACTTTGGTTTCAATCAGAGAAAGCAGATGATCCTGAAAGGCATCTTTTTGCAGGGCATTATTAATTTCATCGCTGGTAAGCAGCTGCTCCCCAACCATCTCACCGATGTTGGTAGAAAGTTGATGCCGTTTGGAGGGAATGACACCTGGGGTCATCGGGATTCTAATGTTTCCTATACGCCATTGCTTAAGGGGACGAAACAACATCCGTATGGCTATTCGGTTTGTAAGATATCCGATAAAGGCACCGATCACGGGAGGCGTTACATAGAATAAATAGGGACTTAATGCAGAAAGTTCAGATAACATAGCGTGCTAATTGCTCGGGTTTGGTAATGATTATGTGGGCTCCTGCCTCTTCGAGTTCTTTTCTGCTGCGAAACCCCCAGGTAACCCCAACACTTGTCATACCGGCTGCGATTCCAGTTTTTATATCCACGCTGGTATCGCCAACAAATAGGCAGTGCTCAGGTGCAGTATTGCAATATTCAGCAATTTCCAGGGCACCCTGGGGATCAGGTTTTTTAGCTATGTTTTCACGCTGACCTGCGACAAACGTAAATTCAATATCTAAAAGAAGTCTTTCAACACATTTTTGCGCGAACGAGTCGGGCTTGTTAGATAAAATACATTGTTTAATTGAAGCACGTGAAAGTTCTTTGAGCATCGAGATAATACCTGGATATGGTTGGGTCGTTTTATCCCAATTATGCAGATAGAATTCAGTGAATTTGTCTCTCAGTTTGGCAATCATCTTTTCTCTACCTTCTGGGACAATTCTCTGTAAAAGCGTGGCAAGTCCGTCTCCGACAAAAAAACGATACGCCTCCTTGGGATGAGTTGGCAGATCATAAAACTCCAGCGCTTTATTAGTGGCAAAGGCAATATCACTGAGCGAGTCAATGAGTGTGCCGTCAAGGTCGAAGATGATTGTTTCAATTTTTTCAGTGATCATTTTTTTTGTCGTAACCGGAATAATTGTTCAATTTCAGTTTCATTGAATATCGCTAAAAGATTGTATCAAATTAATTGATTAGCGATTGCAAAAGAACCCTTTTCTTTTTGACCCAGATAGATAAATATGGGTTTTCCTTGAATCAATACTTTAAACAAGAGGTTTGTGATTATGTGGTTCATCTCCTTTATTAAGACTTCCATAGGCAAAAAACTGGTGATGGCATGTTCTGGCTTGCTGCTCCTATCATTTCTTGCAATCCATGCGTTCGGCAACGCTGCAATATACATTGGCAGCAAATATTTTCAAATTTATGCTGATGCACTTCACAGTTTTCCGGTTCTGGTCTATATCTTTGGCCTCGGTATCCTGGTTGTCTTTATCGCCCATATCGGAGTTGGGATCCTGCTGTTTTTAGAAAAACGTAGGACAGCTTCCAGGTACAACGTTCAGTCCCGGGTGGTAGAAAACACCTTTGCCTCAAGGACAATGCCGTATACTGGGTTGTTTATCTTCTTGTTTCTGATAATTCATGTTTTTGGTTTTGGTATTGCAAAACCTGAGGACATAAAAATAAGTATGCTGGTTAAAGACTACTTAAGCGGATTTTTTTACAGCCTGTTTTACATCATATCTTTTATAGCCCTCGCTATTCATTTGAATCACGGTTTCTGGAGCATGCTCCAGACCTTTGGTGTTAACCACCCGAGATATAATTTCTTGATCTCAAAATTAACGATCATTGTCCCGGTCTTATTTCTCGTCATATTCGGTGGAATTCCGATTTATTTCATGACTGGTGCAGGGGCTTCGTATTAAGACGATTATTAATTGGACTTATCAGGCTTTTGACAAACAGAGCACACTCTGTTGAAACAGACGATAACTTAAGAGCCGCAGACTTAGCAGCTAAATCAGAAAAAGGTTAAAAAATGGAACTGAATTCATGTATTCCATCCGGGCCGCTCACTGAAAAATGGGATAACCACCGTTTTAATAGCAAACTGGTTAATCCCGCCAACAGGCGCAAATTCAAGGTGATTGTTGTGGGTACCGGTTTGGCCGGTGCGTCTGCAGCGGCGACGCTTGCCGAACAAGGCTATAAAGTTGAGGCCTTCTGTCTGCACGACAGTCCGAGGCGAGCCCATTCCATTGCTGCTCAAGGTGGTATCAATGCAGCCAAGAATTATCAAAATGATGGTGATTCAGTTTTTCGGTTGTTTTATGACACGATAAAAGGCGGAGATTTCAGGGCCAGAGAAGCAAATGTCTATCGACTGGCAGAAGTCTCAGCTGAAATCATCGATCAATGTGTTGCTCAAGGTGTTCCGTTCGCCCGAGAATATGGCGGCACCCTGGCAAATCGATCATTTGGTGGAGCTCAGGTTTCCAGAACTTTCTATGCCAGAGGCCAGACCGGTCAACAACTTCTGCTTGGTGCTTACAGTGCACTTTCTAGGCAGATTAACAGCGGCGGAGTAGTCATGTACAACCGCCGTGAGATGATGGATGTGGTTGTTGTAGACGGAAGAGCGCGGGGCATAGTGGTTAGAAATATGCTTACCGGAGAAACCGAGTCTTATGCAGCTGATGCAGTTTTGCTCTGCACTGGTGGCTACGGCAACGCCTATTTCTTGTCAACCAATGCCATGGCATCAAACGTCACAGCTGCCTGGAGAGCCTGTAAACGTGGTGCAGGGTTTGCCAATCCAAGTTTTGTCCAGATTCATCCGACCTGTATCCCGGTACATGGTGATTACCAGTCCAAACTCACCTTGATGAGTGAAAGTCTGAGAAATGACGGCCGGGTATGGGTTCCTAAAAACAAGGAGGATCAGAGACCTCCTGCTCAGATCCCCGAGGAAGACCGCGATTATTATCTCGAAAATAAGTACCCAAGCTTCGGTAATCTGGTACCGCGTGATGTTGCCTCTCGGAATGCCAAGGAACAATGCGATGTCGGCAAAGGGGTCGGCGGAACAGGCCTTGCTGTCTATCTTGATTTTGCCGATGCCATCAAGCGCGATGGAGCAGACGTTATCTTGAGGAAATACGGCAATCTTTTCCAGATGTATGAAAAAATCACCGATTCAGACCCGATGGTCGAACCGATGATGATTTATCCTGCTGTTCATTATACCATGGGCGGCCTGTGGGTTGACTACAACCTGATGACCACCATTCCCGGCCTCTTCGCCCTTGGAGAGTGCAATTTTTCAGACCATGGTGCCAACAGACTAGGCGCAAGTGCCTTGATGCAAGGGTTGGCCGACGGATATTTTGTGATCAGTACCTCTGTTGCCAACTATTTTGGATCTGAGACTTTTACCTCTGTTGATACCGGACACAGCGCCTTTGCCGATATCGAAAATGAAGTGAATGAACGAATCAAGAAATTATTGAAAAACAGCGACGGCGGCCCCAGTGGCAAGGTAACGGTAGACGAGATTCATAAAGAACTCGGCAAATTGCTCTGGGACAATTGCGGAATGGCACGAAATAGTAAGGATCTAGAACAGGCTTTGGAACTATTACCTGACATTAAGAATAAATTCTGGGACTCAGTGTATGTTCCCGGCGACGAGGTTGATATTAATCAATCTCTGGAGCGAGCTGGCCGTGTAGCTGATTTTCTTGAATTTGGAGAATTTATGATCAGGGATGCCCTGGCCCGTGAAGAATCATGCGGCTGCCATCTTCGAGAAGAAAGTCAAACGGAAGAGAACGAAGCCTTGCGCAAGGATGAAGAGTATTCCCATGTAAGTGTATGGGAGTTTAAAGGTGAAGATAAACCACCTGAAATGCACAAAGAAGATCTATCGTTTGAAAACGTTACTCCTTCGCAGCGAAGCTATAAATAAATGCTGTATCACCAACAATCTCAAATAATAGAGATATTATGAGTACCATAGACCTGCAATTAATGATCTGGCGTCAGAAGAACAGTGACTCTTTAGGTGATTTCGACACCTACACAGTCAAAGAAATTTCAACAGACATGTCTTTTCTTGAGATGATCGATGTATTAAACGAACAACTGACAAAAGAGGGAAAAGAACCCGTGGCTTTCGATCACGACTGCCGGGAAGGAATTTGTGGAATGTGTGGTGCTGTTGTTGATGGAGTAGCCCACGGACCGGACAGGGAAACAACGTTGTGCCAGCTTCATATGCGCAAGTTCAACAGCGGCGATACCATCGTTATTGAGCCGTTTCGATCCATTGCTTTTCCAATTAAAAAAGATCTTATTGTTGATCGCTCAGCACTTGATCGTATAATTCAGGCAGGAGGCTATGTCTCGGTGAATACCGGTGGTACGATTGATGGGAATGCAATACCGGTAGGAACGGAAAAAGCCGAACTTGCAATGGATGCTGCCGCTTGTATTGGCTGCGGAGCTTGCGTTGCCAGCTGCCCCAATGGCGCTGCGATGTTGTTTACCGGTGCTAAAATCACCCAACTCAGTCTGCTGCCCCAGGGAGAACCCGAACGAAAAGAACGTGCCCGGTCCATGGTGGCGCAGATGGATAAAGAAGGTTTTGGCTATTGTTCCAATGAAAAGGAATGTGAAGCAGTGTGTCCCAAAGGAATCTCAATCAGAAACATTGCCCGTATGAATCGGGAGTACCTGAAAAGTATGTTGTTTGGCGAATAATTTTCGCCCGTCCAGGTGATGTGTAAAACCTGATTGTCCTTTGAGATTTAGTTCCTGGACAATCAGGTTTTTTTTTGGAAGTTGCATAATTGATGGTGAGGTAAATCGATGGAATGGCTCACATCAGGTCAATGAAATACGATGTTGCGGTGGTCGGTGGTGGCCCTGGCGGTCTGCACTGTGCAAGAATTCTGTCAGAAAACGGTGTCCGTACCGCCCTGCTTGAACGAAACAAGATCATCGGCAGAAAGGTCTGCGCAGGCGGCATTACCTGGGGCGGATTGATCAAGACCATACCCGAACATCTGATAGAACGTTCGTTTTCACAGCAAACTGTTATAACTCGGTTTCAGAAAACTCTGGTCACGTCCAATGACCCCATGGTGGCGACTGTTGATCGAGTGGCACTGGGACAATATATGGCAGAAACCGCAGGAAATGCAGGAGCAGAAATTATTTCCAAGGCTTTAGTTGAAAGGATTGACAAGAACCAGATCACCTATAGAAAGAACGGTAGCCATACGACAATTCATTTTGATTATCTTGTTGGAGCAGACGGATCTAATTCCAAGGTTAGAGCATTTCTCGATCTTAATACCGTTTCCCCAATGGGGGTTGGAGTCCAGTATAGAGTTAATGGGACCTATGATGAGATGATTTGGAATTTTGATTCAAAACGGTTCCGGACCGGTTACAGTTGGATATTTCCACATCGTACGAGTGCATCGGTTGGGGCATATGCGGGTGCAACGCCACCTGCTTTCAACCTTAAAGAGAGATTGCAGCAGTGGTTGAACACCTTGAATATCGACGTGTCAGATCTTAAAATTGAGGCCGACAACATCAATCACCGCTTTGTCGGCTGGTCTTTTGGGCGTTGCTTTCTGATTGGCGATGCCGCCGGGCTTGCATCTCCGCTTACAGGGGAAGGCATTAATCCTGCCATCGTTTCAGGAGAAACTGCAGCTCGGACGATAATTGATGCCAGCTATCGGCCTGTTGAGCTTAACAGAATCATTGCTAAGCATCAAAAACATCAAAAAATGGCGGGAATTGCCGAACGCTCCGCTTTCAGATCCCTGGTACTATCAGAGCTCTGTTCATTTTTGTTGCGCCACCGGATGCTGGCTTTTAATACATTGGAAATGGCCTAATACCTCGAGTTAATGAATGACATGGTTAAAGACATAAAAACGAGCAAACGGAAATGGCTCAACATTGGGTTTGTCGTTCTTTGTGCAGCTCTGTTGATCTTTTTATATCTGGCTCCCGATGAAACAACGACTCCACTTCCAAAGGATGACACACATATTGAGTTTCATTCAATCGCGAGTAAAAAGGAGGCGGATAAACTTTGCATCAGCTGTCATGTTGAAGATGGTGATGCAACACCCTTACCGGACACCCATCCGGACCCATATCGTTGCTTGTTTTGCCACAAACGCAATTGATTTCAGTTACGTCTTAAGATTCGAGGCCTTTGCTTGCGATTTCAAAAACGTCCCTGGATAACTTCGGGGTTGTCTGAATGTGCTTCAACACTGACTTCATCTTCTCTTTCCTGATCGGTTCATATCGCTTCCAGGAGATTAATGGACTTGTCAGTCTAGCGGCAATCTGGGGGTTAATTCGGTCTAACTGCAGGATAATCTCCGCGAGAAACTCATATCCCCTGCCACTTTCGTGGTGAAATTGAAAGTGATTTTGACTGAATGCTCCAACAAGAGCACGAACCTTGTTGGGATTCTTCAGTGAAAAAGATCGATGCTCAAGGAGACTTTGGACCCGCTCAAACGTATCATCAGCAGCTGAAAGTGCCTGCATGGTGAACCATTTGTCCATAACCAGTGGGTTTTCTATCCATTTGTTTTCAAAATGAGAAAACAGAGCGTCTCTTTCGTCAATCATCAGGTGAGAAATTGCTAATAATACAGCCACCTGATCCGTCATATTGTTGGCATGGTAATATTGATCTTCGGCAAGTTTCAGTACTTGGGCTTCTGACTTACTGATCGTGAGCAGATAATCAAGACAGCAGTTTTTTAAGCTTCTTTTTCCTATCTCCTCGGCAGAAATCATGTATGCCGAGCTGCTCTTATTTTCCAGATAGTGATGGAGAAA
>JAQYVS010000193.1 GCA_030145365.1 Desulfofustis sp.
CAGATACGGGCCAAGGACGGCTGCCAGTAAAATCCTTGTTGAAGAAATAATCGAACCTTCTACGGCGGTTACAAATAAAAAGCCGTAGGTCAACAGATACTGGCCCAGAACCCCGGCGGCCGAACACCAGAAGAGGTAGTAAAATTCCTGCTTGCCCGGCCAGGAAATAGCTACTTTGAAGAAAAAGAAGATAGAGAGAGCACCCAGCCCGAAGAGGAAGAAAAGTATTGTCTGTGAGTCATGACATTTTCTGCTCAAATTCAGATAAATCATGGCCCAGGCTGCACAAAATCCAGAACACAGTCCCCACAGGCTGTCCAGTCTCACCGACATATCGCCCGGCGAAAGAATGAGCCAGACCCCGCAGAATGCCACGGCAACGATAGCCAAGGCAAACGAATCTCGCTGTTCTTTCAGCATAAACCAGGAAAACAGTGCCACGAAAAGCGGGTAGGTCATATTCAAGATGTTGGCTTCAGCCAGCGAACCGACTTCAACCGCTTTGTAAAAGCAGAAAACCGCCATAGTGTTGGATACCGTAAGGCCAATTAAATAATGATAATTTTTAGGCTTGAGACGATGACCGCGGACAAGCATGGTCAGGCAGACAACGATAAAACCGAGCAAAAAACGGGCAAAAACAAAATAGGGCGTCTCAATTTCAACCACTCCATCGGCCCAGCGTATAAAGGCTGTCGCCAGATAGAAGCAGAAGGCAGAACCAAATACCGCCAGCCAGCCAAAAGCCTGACGTGACAGCGGTGTGCGTATTCCGGGTGATAATGAAAACATAAGAGTCTTAGCCCTGAGAATTAAAATTGAGGCCATCATAGCTGTTTTCAGCCGATTTGCCATACTATTCTCAGACACTATTTGTCCACGTTAGTGCAGAAAGACTAGGGCCTGAAGTGAACAGAGATCTCAGTAGTGAGAATAAGATCTTATGAGCTAAGAAGTTTTCCAGCCAGCAGGGTTCCGGTCATTGCCAGACATTCCATATCTAAATAGTGTTGAGCCGACTCCTGATAGAGAATGGAGCATGTCGCCGGAAAAAGATCATCTGAGTCGTTAAAATTCAGAATCACCGGGATTCTGGGCAATGCATGAAATGTGACGGACAGATCATAGGAGTCATTTGCCTCAATGAGCCCGCCCAGACGTTCACAGCAGTCTTTCAAAAGACCGATCTTTCCGGAAAAATGCGATTCTATGTTTTTATTGGTGTTGGTTGTGAAATAGGAGACGAGCGGGGCACCGTCGCGAAATTCCCGATAGGTAACCCACTTTTTTGATATAACAGGTAATTCTGCTGGACAGGTCAAGACATACTTGCCCAGAATCACCCTGACCGCGTCATTTGCCTCACCATTTTCAACACTTTCTATGCTGCTTGCAGACACCGCATAGAGGCGCTCATAGAGGGGAATAATCAGCGCCTCGTTTTGTACCCGGGCACCGAGAAGCTCTGCCCGGGCCAGGTAATCTATCTTTTTAATTTCTGCTAGATAGTGTTGATAGGTCTGGTCGAAAACTGTGGATTTCCTCGTATCAGCCATTGCTCGTTAATCGTCTTGCTGCATTTGCTTAACCCTTTGCAACAGATCGTCACGCTCGTCTTCCAGGGCGAGGAGATCCAGCATGACTGGAGGTTTTATCGAGTGGGCGGGAAGTCTATCCTCGGTTTCAGCAATTTTTAATTCGAGTTCAGCCAGTCGACTCTGCAAGGCCTGAATAGATTCTGTGGTCATAGCACCCAGGTTTGTTGACTCATACCCGACCAACCTCAGGCACAGAGATATTTTACCGCTTCTTCTATCGTCTTCAATTCACTCTGAGTCGGTGGACGTTTATGAACCTTGTAAAACATGTCATTTCCCAATTTACTGCCTCTGGTAAACACCACAACCTCATAGCGGACATCTCCAGTACGAATCTTCTCGACCCAGATAATTCGCTCCAGGTCGAGGGAGAAATCCTTGCAGACATGTTTGGCAAATTTCTCAGGATGGGCAGAAATTGAATGGCCTTTTCCGGTTTCAGAATATACACAGAGATACTGTTTCAGGGAGGTGATATTACCGTCATCCTCACCGATGTTGACAATCTGCAGTTTATACGAGCCGGGAAACCAGGCAATGGGTTCCCGGCTTCCGTGTCGTTTGCCGTCCCAACTGTAGATTCCGTTAAATATTTCCATCAATTTCATTTTCTCGCTGTGAAACCTTACAATTCAGATCTGCCAGAAACAATACTATTACTCGTTTGCCGCCAGAGATCTCCGGTCTGACATATCCATCAATACCCGCTCCCGAGCTTTGTCGATTCCAAGTTCCTTGCGCTTTTTATCAATGTGCTCAATCATCAGTCGGGCCATTTCTTCAGGCGTAGAGCCAAATCCCCACTTGCCAAACCCTTTTTTCTCAAGCCCGCTGAACAACAACTCCTGGAACCTGGTTTCCTGAGTAATCGGGAAGGTATGTCCGAAAACCGTAAATACTCCTGAGGCCACAAAGTACTGTCCGATGGCAATCGCTTTCTCACTCATCCACTCCGGCGCACATCCTGCCACCGGCAGATCAGCTATCGAGTCGCCAAGGCCTCCGGTATGAACCATTTCCGAGACAGCCATCAAAATTCTGCTATTATCGACACAGGCGCCAAGTCCCAGTATCGGAGGAATACCAACCGTCTCACAAACTTCAGCCAAACCAGGGCCGGCCATTGAAGCCGCACCCGGCGTCGTCAGGCCCGCTTTCGCCAAGGCCATTTGCGAACATCCCGTTTGAACCACCAGGATATCGTTTTTAATCAGTTCTTTTACCAGTTCGACATGGGAAAAATCCTGCTTCGAACGAGGATTTGTACAGCCGACCACACCTGCTACACCTCTGATCCTGCCGTTAATAATATTATCATTTAACGGCTCATATCCACCCCTAAATGATCCTCCGAGCATGTATTTTATATATTCGTGAGAAAATCCATGAACTCCTTTGGCCGTTACTCTTGGAATCTCAATCGGGAGATTTCTATTCTTATATCGCATAACGGCTTTAATGATAATCTCATCAGTACACTTCATCGGATCATGTTCATCAAGGTCGATATGCAGCGCCCCTTCTATCTTAGCACGATAGTTGGTGGTGATAAAAACGGTATCATAACACCCGGCGACTTTATGCAGATCCTGCTTGATGCATTGAACATCTACCGTCATTGCATCAACGGCACCGGTGACCAGGGCCGCTTCGGTAGAGGAAAAATTACCTGCATGGGGTATTCCATGCCGTGAAAGAACATCGAGGCCCGAGCAGCACATACCGACAAGATTGATTCCTTTTGCCCCGGCATCCGTCGCCATCTTTTTAAGGGACGGGGCGTCGGCTGAAATCATCATTGCCTCAAGCAGTATCGGTTCATGCCCGTGCACGATGATATTGACCATATCTTCTTTCAAAACTCCCATGTCGACCGTTACCTCGACCGGTGACGGTGTACCAAACAGGATATCGGAAATATCGGTCGAAACCATTGACCCGCCCCATCCGTCTGCCAAGGCGGTACGGGAAATCTGCTTGGTGATATTCTCATAGTCCTGATCGACGCCCATGGCCGTACGATGCATCATCTCCATAATCTCACGCATCGCCCCCCGTGGGACAATACCTTCCTTACGCCAGGTCTCCAGGGTCTTTTTCGGTACCCGCTTGACCAGAGGTATTTCTCCATCTACCTGGGTGTAAGTCTTTTCAAGCTCTTTATAGACATCGATTGCCACCTCTTTTATTTCTCTGTCTTGAGTTTCAATATCAAGTGACTGTGCGACCTCAAAAAGTTTCATGTGATCTTTTATTTCAAAATCGGTAACGGTGCCCTCTATGACGCCTCTGAACAGGTCGAGCATTGCCATGCCGTGATCGGTGTGAGCTGCTGTTCCTGCAGCGACCATACGGCCGAAGTTTCTGGCAACAATGGTATCGACCGTTGCTCCGCATACGCCGACCCGCTTATACGGGTCGCTGGGATTCATCCGGCACGGTCCCATGGAGCAGTGCTTACAGCAGGCTGAATCGGCACCGATCGGACAAGGTTTGACATCTTCAGCACGATCAAAGAACAACTCAACTCCGTCTTTTCTCGCTTTTCTAATCATCTGTTGGGTTGATTCGCAACTGGTGATATCTTCAGGACGGATTATCTGTTTTGGCTTAGCCATGACTCCTCCAGGTAGGATTGTTGAACGCAGGAATCCCCATCTTTGAGAAATGTTACTGCAGAAATGGGAATCATTCTCAATACACTTAATACTCTACCCCCACAATGTGGTAATGTCAAACTGAAAGGAAAAGACATCACTGTGCAAATATCACTCCAATATAGACAGATAGGAAATGATCGAACTGAGATCGAATGGCAACATCTTGTAGGTAAAACTGCTCAGATATAGGGGATACAGCTTTGGAAAGCAAGACCTGAGCCGATAAGACCTCGTGAAACAGCGTGTCTCCAACACCACAGACTCAAGACACTGCTATCCGAGGCTGCAAAAAGAACGGAGCTTTACTCGTGGTTACAACTCCTGTGATTATACTATTACACGTTGAAACGGATATTTAAGATATCCCCCTCAACAACAATGTAATCCTTGCCATGAACATAAACTTTACCCTGCTTTTTCAATTCGGCCTCGCTGCCATGCTCCATCAGTTCGTCATACTTAATTACCTCGGCCCTGATAAAGCCCTTCTGCAAATCAGAGTGAATAGCACCGGCCGCCACTGGTGCCGGCGAGTTAAGTCGGACCAGCCATTGATGAACTTCATCTTCACCAACGGTAAAAAATGACATCCGTCCTAAAGCCTTGAGGCACAATCTGGTTAAGACACCAAGAGCGGGTTCTTCGATGCCAAGATCGGTAAGAAATTCTTTTCTCTCTTCCTCGTTGTCAAGCTGAGCCACTTCAGACTCAACCTGGGCGGAAACAATCATCGCTTCAATTTTATGGGTAGCACAGGTATCCTGCAATCGTTCGAGGATGGTCTGATCGTCTAGATTATCTTCTGAAACATTTAAAGCCAGGATAAGCTCTTTTCTGGAAATAAATGGGTAGCTGCGTATCAGAAGATCATCGTCTTCATTGAATTCCATCAACCGCAAGGGTTGTTCCAGTTCCAAATGCTCGCGTATTCGCTGCATCAGCTCAAATTCTTTGGCTTGCCTCTCGTCTTTGATCTTTTTCAGGCTGGTTTCAAGTCTCTCAATTCTTTTTTCGACGAAGATCTGATCATGCATCAGAAATTCGGAATTAATCATTTCCACATCACGTATTGGATCGACCGAACCGGACGTATGGTAAACCGCCTCATCCTCAAAAACTCGAACCACATGACAAATTGCATCCACATCAACGATATTTTGAAAGATATCTCCCTTGGCAATGGTCTCCTGTTCGATCTTTGGCATAAGAACCAGATCAATTCGAGCTCTGGTTTCTTTTTTAGGTTCATACATGGCAACCAGTGTGTCAAAACGTTCGTCGATGATATCGGCGGTTCCGGGAAGTGGTTGCTGCTGAGCCCCCTGCTCGGCCAATCGGGATCCAGTTAATACCTGAAACAATGTTTTTTTACCTGTCTGGGGCAAACCAATTATTCCGACTTTCATCAGTTCCTCATGTTTTCTATCTGCTGCAAGCAGTTAATACTAGGTGACAATCCATATAAATCATTTCGTCTATGAAACGCTGAAAAAACGGCTACGCGACTCTACCATAAATCCAGAAAGATGCACCCTTCTTCCGAATTATCGGGACTTTTTACATAAAAAGAAACTATAGCATAGATTTGAAAGGGAAGGTACGGAAGTAGAATTCTGTCCTGATTGTGACTTTTGAAATATTATAATTGACTGATTCTTTATTGCATTTTAAGAATATGATATAAAGTTTGCTTGTGCTGTATCGTAACCTGTTAATTAATCTGTTTTAACGTTGCACAGTCAACAAAGGAGAGTCGGATGAAAGTAAAAGTTACGGACCAATGTATGGGTGATCGCAACTGCAACAAACTCTGTCCCGAAATATTTGAGTACGACGAAGATACCCTTTTTTCCACCGTCAAAATGGATGAAATTCCCGATCACCTTAAAGATACAGTGCGTCGAGCAGCTCTAGAGTGCGGAGCTGATGCCATTGAAGTAGAAGAGTAAACGCCTACAGATGATACGTTTTAGAGAAAGCCGGACCGCTCAAAATCTGCAGATTTCTTTTTCTGCTGAAGCCCAGGCCCGAAGCCGATACAACTTTTTCGCCCGGCGAGCCGAAGATGACGGCTATGTCCAGATTGCTAAGCTGTTCGATGAAACCGCCGATCAGGAATATGAACATGCATTGAGGTTTTTTAAATTCTTCAACGGCGGAGACCTCGAAACAACCTGGCCCTTTCCCACGGGCGTCATAGAGGACACCCGGGCGAACCTTATCTCTTCAGCAGAACTGGAGCTCTATGTTCATGACACCATGTACAAAAGCTTTGCTGAAATTGCGCGGGAAGAAGGCTTTAAGCGTGCTGCAGACACCTTTGATGCAATCATCGTTGCAGAGATACACCACGAAGAGATCTTCCGGGAACTGGCCGAAAATATCGATAAGGGCCGGGTCTTTGCAAGAGAAGAGGAGCGAACCTGGAAATGTATCGGCTGCGGCTATTTGCATCAGGGCCGTGAAGCTCCGGAAAAATGTCCGGCTTGCGTCAGAACCCAGGGCTATTTTGAACTGCTCGGAAAAAACTGGTAGTTTATCTTAACTATCTGATGCGCCCCGATAGTTCGAGGTAAAGGCCAAACACCTTATGAGGTGTTTACTGCATAGCCATGTCTGAGGGCCAGGTTCTCAAACATCTGAGTTAATCCGGCACCGATGGTAAAGGCTGTTTCGCTGTCCAGATTCTCATCGAGTGAACGGTCGAAAAAAACATTCAAGCTCGATCCCATGCCCTCGTCGTCCTTCCAGTAACAGATCAACAACGGGACCAGTGGCAGAACCGGCAGCACAACGCTGATATCTGAATCGAACGGACTTTCTACTTCTCGCCCCTGGAACAGGTGTACCATGTCATCGAACAGTTCGGTATAGACATCGCCGATCCGCTGCATGACCTCTTCGCATCGTTTCTGAAAGAGCGGATAACGCTCTTTGCCATCCGATAGCTCGCGCATGGAGAGCCATTCACCTGTCAGAGGAGTTCCACGACATTTCAGCAGATAGGTTAAAAAAGGTACGGTGACCCAGGGAATCATATGTATATCTGAAATCAGGTTTGCTTCCCGGTCAATGCTGAAATTTTTACCAAGTATTTTGATGGTGAGAAGATTGCCGTCGTAAACGCCCCCGATGCGTCGTGCAGCAGCCTGCAGATCGATGGCTGCAGCTTCTTGTTTCAGCTGCTCAAATAGCTCATCGGGTTCTTCTCTGGCCGGACGGCTCAGTTTATCTGAGTCAGGTAAATATTTTTCAGCCTCCTGCCTGTCAATGGTTGGACATTCATTAATAGACCTTCGCCCCTGAAATACTGCTCCAGCAAAGGCCAGGCAGGTCTTTTCTCCGCATTTGCGACAATTGCTTTTATCCAGCAGGCTGAAAACCTGCATCGCATTTTCAGGCCGTGCCATGGGTAAATTCCAGTTCCTTACGATTGTCTTTCAATACCAAAAAATCAGCGCTTGGCCAACGGTACAAACTGGCGGGCTGCCTCACCGGTATATATCTGTCGAGGTCTCGAAATCCGCTGGTTATGCTCCAGCAGTTCACGCCAGTTGGCAATCCAGCCCGGCATTCTGCCGATGGCAAACAATACCGTATACATGTTAAGCGGTATACCAATCGCCCGCAACAGAATACCACTGTAGAAATCAATATTGGGATAGAGATTGCGCTCAACAAAATAATCGTCTTTGAGGGTTTTTTCTTCCAGTTCCAGCGCCACATCCAGTAGTGGGTCTTTCTGCTGGAGTTCGTCCAAAACTTCATACACACGCTTTTTAAGTATGATTGAGCGAGGATCGAAGTTTTTATATACCCGGTGGCCAAATCCCATCAGCCGATACTCGTTATTTTTATCCTTGGCCAGATCGAGATAATGGCTGATCGGCTTGCCCGATGTTCTGATATCTTCAAGCATCCTTATTACCGCCGCATTAGCCCCACCGTGCAGTGGGCCCCACAGAGCACAGACGCCGGCTGACACAGAACTGAACAAGTTGGCCCGGGAACTGCCGACCACCCGAACCGTAGAGGTTGAGCAGTTCTGCTCATGATCGGCATGCAGAACTAGAAAAAGGTTAAGCGCCCGCTCCACCACAGGGGTTGCAATATATTCCCGGTACGGTTCGGAAAACATCATATGCAGGAAGTTTGAGCAGTAGCTTAAATTCGGGTTGGGGTGCATCAATGGTTTGCCGGAAGCCATTCGGTAGGAAAAGGCTGCAATTGCCCGTACTTTGGAGAGCAGCAATGATACCGTTTTATCAAACCCGGGGCCCTCTGAATGTACCTCAAGGACCTCCGGGTGAAAGCAGGACACCAGGTTGAGCATGGCCGAGAGAATTGCCATTGGCGGAGCAGATTTGGGAAATCCGGAAAAATGGTGCTCGAGGCTGGTGTGGAGTTGGGCATGCTCGGCAATTGTCGCCCGAAACAGTGCCAGCTGCCGGGGGTCAGGTAATTCGCCATAAAGGATGAGATAAGCAACCTCAACAAAACTTGCCTGATCGGCAATTTCCTCAATGGGATACCCGCGATATCGAAGAATCCCTTTAGACCCATCGACAAAGGTGATCGAAGAAAAACAGGAACCGGTATTGCCGAAACCGGGATCCATGGTGATACAGCCGGTCTGGGCACGCAGTTTTTGCATATCTATGGAACGCTCATTCTCAGTTCCTGTGTAGACCTCAAAGTCATAATTTTTACTGTCGATCGTCAGTGTCGCCTTCTCAGTCATTTTCTCTCCTCGGCTGATTATAATCTTGGTGTATGTATGATGCTCGATATGTGGTTGTATCATTATTGATAATTATTATTGTTTAATTAGGCAATATTTTGGGCAACCGCAGGGTCAATAATCATTGATGCGAATTACCAACGACGACGTTTTAATTGACTTTCCGTCGGGTTGTTTATTAGTATCATCTTTATCTTCGAACAAATGTACAAAGAATTCATCCAACAATTCTCCTCCCGGAAATTATATGAGCGACCGAATTGTTTCGGTAACACTTGAAGATATCTACAAACGTTTTGATGCCAATGAAGTTTTAAAAGGCATCTCGTTGTCGGCCCACAAGGGTGAAGTAATTTCAGTACTGGGACCAAGCGGTTCCGGCAAATCTACTCTGCTTCGCTGCATCAATCTGCTGGAAATTCCCGATAGTGGAAGACTGTTCGTGGCTAACGAAGAAGTGGTCATGAAGAAAGGAAAGGATGGTAAAAATCAGCCGGCTAATATAAAGCAGGTTGAACAGATCCGGGCCAAACTGGCCATGGTCTTCCAGCAATTCAATCTCTGGTCCCACATGACGATTCTGCAGAACGTTATGGAGGCACCGATCCACGTTCTGAAAGTCCCTAAAAAAGAAGCCACAGACAAGGCGAAACATTATCTGGATAAAGTCGGTATCCCGGACAAATTCGATGCTTATCCGGCCCATCTTTCCGGAGGACAGCAGCAGCGGGCGGCAATTGCCCGGGCCCTGGCCATGGAACCTGAGGTCTTATTGTTTGACGAACCAACCTCGGCCCTTGATCCTGAACTCGTCGGAGAGGTTCTCCAGGTCATGAGAACTCTAGCTGAAGAAGGGCGTACCATGATTGTGGTCACCCATGAGATGGGCTTTGCCCGGGAGGTTTCATCACGGGTGATATTTCTCGATGGAGGCCATATAGTTGAGGATGGAAGTCCATCTGAGGTTTTCGATTCACCAAAAACTGATCGATTTTCAACGTTTATTAAAGCAATGGTCTAGACGGATTGGCCGCACACCATAACTACAAAAAGAGGGAGGAACACCATGAAGAGAATTATTTTATTAATTGCCTGTGTTTCATTGGCACTGGCAGCCACAAACGCAGCGGCAAAAGATTGGAAGAAAGTCCGCATCGGCGTTGAAGGGGCATACCCTCCATTCAGCTGGGTCACACCTGCCGGTGAACTGGCCGGTTTTGATATCGACATCGCCAAAGCGCTCGGAGAAGCGATGGGTGCAGAAGTTACACTGATAGCCCAGGATTGGGACGGCATTATTCCCGCCCTGCTGGCCAAAAAGTACGATGCGATTATCGCTTCGATGTCGGTAACCGAGGAACGCAAGAAAAAGGTAGCCTTCTCCAACAAGTATTATCAGACGCCTGCCAAGTTTATCTGCAAAAAAGGCAGTGTAAAAGAGTTCTCCCGTGAGTCGGTAAAAGGTAAAAAGGTCGGCGTTCAGCGTGCCACCATCCACGATCGTTACCTCACCGACAATTACGGGAAAGATGTGGATATAAAACGCTACGGAACTCAGGACGAGGCATATCTCGACCTTACTGCTGGCCGGGTTGACATGCTACTGGCCGACAGCGTTGCCTTATCGGACGGCTTTCTGAAAAAACCCGAAGGTGCCGACTATCAGTTCATCGGGCCGGATCTGGTTGATCCTAAATGGTTTGGCGATGGCGCTGGGATTGCACTTCGCAAGGAAGACAAGGATCTGGTTGAGAAGTTCAACATGGCAATCGACAAGATCCGCAGCGACGGCACTTACAAGGCCATCCAGGACAAGTATTTCGACTTTAACGTATACGGCGAATAATTCGACCTCCCCGCTCCTTACCCGTTGGGTCGGGGCGGGTTATTTTCAACCAACTATATTCAATGTTCTCCCTTCATGGATACGGTCCCGCCATCTTTGATGGAACCATTCTCACCCTCGAGGTTTCGCTTGTCTCGCTCATCGTAGCGATGCTGCTGGGGATTTCCGGCGCTCTGGCTAAACTTTCCGGGAAAAAATCACTCAGACTTATCGCTCAATTATACACCACCATTATTCGTGGAATTCCCGACTTAGTTCTGATGCTGCTGATCTTTTTCGGAGGACAGGTTTTAATCAACCGGGTCGGGCCCTTTCTGGGATATGACGGATACATCGACATAAATCCGTTCATCGCCGGCGTCTCAACAATCGGTTTTATCTTCGGGGCCTATATGACCGAAACCTTCCGGGGGGCCATTCTGGCGGTCAACAAAGGTCAGCTTGAAGCCGGAACCGCTTACGGCATGTCCAAGGTAATGGTCTTCAGACGCGTCACCCTGCCACAGATGGTCCGCCATGCCCTTCCGGGATTCGGCAATAACTGGCTGGTGCTGATCAAAACCACGGCTCTGGTCTCGATTATCGGTCTTGACGATATGGTCCGAAAGGCCGGAATGGCGGCGGGAGCGACCAGAAAGCCATTCACCTTCTATCTGGTCGTGGCCATAAACTTTCTGTTGATCACCACGATATCAGTCTATATCCTCAGGCAGCTTGAACGCCGCTACAGCGTCGGTGTCAAGGAGATGTGAAGATGGATTTTTCGATTATCCTGGATAATATCTCCATCTACTTCGAAGGGCTGAAGAACACCGTTATTCTGGTATCAATCTCTCTGGTCCTTGGCCTGATGCTCGCCGTCCCCCTGGCAATTCTGCGCAACTACGGCAGCAGCTTTGTTCAATATCCGATCCGGGCTTTCGTTTATTTTTTCAGAGGAACCCCGCTCCTGGTACAAATGTTTCTGGTCTACTATGGATTCGGTCAGTTTGATCTGATCAAAGAAAGTTTTCTCTGGCCCTTTTTCAGAGAAGCCTATTTTTGTGCCTTGTTAGCCTTTACCTTGAATACCGCAGCCTATACCACTGAAATCCTGCGTGGATCGATCAAGGCAACACCCCATGGTGAGATCGAAGCGGCCATGGCTGCGGGCATGTCACGTTTTCTGATGGTTAAACGAATTATTCTGCCCAGTGCCTTTCGCCGCGCATTGCCTGCCTACAGCAATGAAATCATTTTCATGCTGCACGGTTCTTCACTTGCCAGTGTGATCACCATTGTCGATATCACCGGGGCAGCCCGAATCATTAATTCCAGGTTCTACAGTCCTTATGAGGCTTTCTTGACTGCCGCCGTATTTTACATGGCAATAACCTTCTTAATCGTTTTTCTCATCAAGAAACTTGAAGTCCGCTGGTTTGCCCATCTCCAGCCGCAAGTAAACAAAACGGTTATCGAGACTCCACCATGAAACAGGTTGAAACCAGAATACTGCCCCAGGCCAGCCCCGGTACCAGGAGATCGCTGAACATCCTCCGGTACGGTACCCCGGGAAAACGCCCCAAAGCTTACCTCCAGGCTGGGCTGCATGCCGATGAAGCACCTGGCTACCCAGTACTCCACCATCTGATTAAAAAAATCGATACAGCCGAACAACAGGGAAATATTTTCGGTGAGATTGTCGTGGTTCCAGCGGCGAATCCGATTGGCCTGTCACAGTGGCGAGACGAAATGCTACAGGGCCGTTTTGATTTTGTCAATTCAATAAATTTCAACCGGCAGCATCAAGATCTGACCGATCGTCTTATCGATGAAGTCGGTCCTGAACTGGGGGCCGATCCACAGCAGAATATTAAAGCCATCAGACAATGCGGTACGGGGATTATCAATAATTTTCAACCTGAAGATGAGGCCGCCAGCCTTAAGACGCTTTTAATTTCCCTGTCCCACGATGCCGACATAGTATTAGATCTGCACTGCGATCTGCAGGCCCTGATGCACATCTACCTGGGAACTCCGCTCTGGCCCGATGCCCAGGACCTGTCTTCTCAGATGGGAGCGGAAGCGACGCTTCTGGCCGCCGATTCAGGCGGTACCCCATTTGATGAAGCAAACAGCAGAATCTGGTGGGTACTGGCCGAACACTTCCCGAATGTCCCCATCCCGCCTGCCTGTTTGGCAGCCACCGTCGAATTACGGGGACTATCCGATACCGACCCGAAAATGATCCGGCAAGATACTGACAATCTTTATTATTTTCTCCAGAGGCGGGGGCTCATCGGCGGCACACCACCCCAATTACCCGAGTTGATTAACCCGGCAACGCCGCTCACCGGTGTCGATTATGTCAAGGCTGAAACACCTGGCATTGTTGTCTATTTAAAACAACAAGGTGATTGGATTAAAAAAGACGAGATTATCGCCGAAATTATCAATCCCTTACCAGAAACTGAAGACCAGCGGGTTACCATGGTGAGAAGCAGAACTGAGGGGTTGCTTTTCTCCCGTAACGTCGACCGTTTCGCCAGACCGGGAAGAATCATTGCTAAAGTGGCAGGCAGCGAACCTTTGAGCGAATCGGAAGGGAACTTATTGACCCTTTAATAAGCGTAGCGCAACATCGCCAACCATTTGACCGGCTTCAAGCAACCAGTTTCTACGCTGCTCTTCACCACTGGTTACCACGATATTGAACATCCGTCGGTGAACGTCAGGTACACCGCAGAGATCGAATATACAATTTTTCCAGATCACTTCCAGCGGATCGCCAAAAACCGATTGTTCCCGCTCGGAACTGGTGTTTGAGGTGTTGAAAATCACCGCAGAACCTGCTTTCAAAAGCCCACGGGGCACACCCTCGCCACTGTCACCCTCAATAAATTCATAGGCCACACCGGGCCGAATAACCCGATCCACCCATCCCTTGAGAATTGCCGGCGGTTGCCCCCACCAGTTGGGGTGAATCATGACGATGAGATCTACTTCAATGATTTCCCGGCAATGGGCGACTATTTCTGCCGGCAGCGACGCATCTTTTTCGATTTCATCGGCGGGCAGTAACGGATCGAATTTCTCCTCATATAAATCATGGAAGAAAATCTCAAAACCCTTTTGTTCCAGAACATCAACAGCAGTAGATGCAATTGCATGATTTAAGCTATTTTTATCGGGGTGAGCCAGGATAATGGAGGCTTTCATGATCAATAGCCGATATTATGCTCAAACTCTCTCAGACGTTTATGGATCGAGCGTAGTTCGGTAATCGTCGTCCAGTTGGCGATGAAAATGGAAAAAGATTCCCGGACCTTACTGAATGCATTGGAAACCTGAACAAGTACTCCCAGGGTAATCAGGCCGGTGAAAAGCCCCGGGCCCATAATCAGATACGGTACGATAATCATCAATTGTTCAAAGAAATTTACCCATATATCAAAATAGCCGTAATGCAGAAAAAGTCGGTGATAGTTAAATTTCAGGCTGGTGAATAACTCGATAACGGTTTCCGTCTTACCAAAATTGATTTTATCGTCCTCGGCATAGACCAACTCTTTTCTAAAGGCGGCTTCCACTTTCTGATTATTGTACTCCAAACCGGGCAGCTTGATGCCGACGAACCAGGAAATTACGAGCCCGCCGAGCGATACCAGCAAGGCCACCCAAACCAGGCTTCCGGGAATATCTTTGATATAAGGAAGATCAACACCTGAGCTTAACCCCCAAAGAATCGGCAGAAAGGCTACCAGGGTAAGCAGCGCCCGTACAACTTGCAAACCCAGGCTTTCCACGATTCGGGCAAAACGGTAGATATCTTCCTGGATACGCTGACTGGCGCCTTCCACTTCCTCCTCTACCTGCTGCCATTGGGCGACATAGGAAAAGGTCATTGCCTCACGCCAACGAAAGGCGTAAATCCTGGTAAAAAAGGCAGTCAGGGTGGCAATCAGTACATAGGGAAAGGCGATGTAGCCAAAAATTAACAGCTCCTGCCAGAACTCCTCTATCTTATGCTCTGTTGCTTTCTGGAGGATATTGTAGAACCTGCCGTACCATTCATTGATTTTCACCGTCAATTGCACCTGAATGAATAATGAAGCAAGCAGACCAATACCTCCCCCCCAGGCCCAGAGGAACCATCTTCTGTCTTTAAAAAACGATCTAAACATAATACATTCCTCATGGCCCGCTCAGTCCTTCAGGCCAACGGTTTCGATATATTGCTCAGGAAAATGCAGATGATGAATCAGATGAGTGTCATTTCAAATTCGGGCGGCTGCAGGATACTTCTTTTTACCGCACATTGATCCATAGCCTTAATGATAGCCCCTCGGTATTTCTCGGGGAATCCGTCGGGAAGTTCAAGTTGAATGGACATCTTCGGATACCGTTTAAGCTCTTTATCCCAGTCATACTGCATCGTCAGACGCATACCTGTGGTATCGATCTTTCGGGCACGGCAGAACTTTAAAGCAAAATAACCGGCGCAGGTCGCAACCGAGGTAGTGAAAAGTTCGGAAGGACTCGGAGCCGAATTATCACCCCCGGATTTCTCCGGTTGATCCGTACGAATGGTAAAATCTCCCACTGAAGCTTCCACAGACAGATTAGCGGGAAACGTAACGTTTATTTCATTTGTCAAGACACTATTCCTTTTTTATTTTAATTCTTTTAAGAGCTGATTAATTTTCTGATGATCGCAATCACCCGGATCAAATTGCTCATCATCGATGTCAAGACTGATGCTTTCCATCTCAGCGCCGCTTCGTTCGAGTGCTCCGAGCATCGCCTGGTATTGGTGTATATCTCCCACAGCTTCAGGAGGACAGCCATTCTGCCCATCAAGCATTATGGGGAAAGGCTTTACCTTGTTCGAATCAATAATCTCCTCGAGAGCTATCTGCAGTTCCCAGCCCTCTCCTCCATCGTATAGATACGTAAAGAGAAATTGCATTCCTTCTTCGAGCTGGTGAAGTTTAAAAGCTGCTTCATCATATTCAGGTTTCTTTTTGAAATCTTCGATTCCAAACCCTGGCGAATAAAATATTTTACCAACCAGAAACTGATGAGTATCAAGATCTTTCCAATCCATGCATACCTGGATCACCCGATGGAGATCGGCCAGCGTAACCTGACCGGGAATCTGGATCCGGCGCCAAATCAACGGGTCGGAAAAGGCCACCGACAGCATCAGCTGGTATCCGGGTATTTCCTTATCTGGTTTGGTTTCGACTTTTTCAAGTGATTTAGCTTTGCTGAAATCACCCTTTAGAATTTTGGCCATTATCGAGATCTCCTGCTCTTAAGCGACGTGTCGGTCGCAGACCTAGTCTGTATTGGCTATTGAACTAGCCAAGTTATAAGCATTATTCTCGAGAGCACCACGTTCAATCATTCAAAAAACCGCGTGAAGCTCAGTGCCGATTCACGAGGGGTACGATAACTGTTAACCAGGGCCTCCACATCTTCATAACCTAAGGCCATCCCGCCGATCAGTACCGTGTCTTCAGTGTAGCCAAGCATTTCCTTAACCATCCGGGGATATTCGCCAAGAGCCGCCTGCGGACAGGTCGCCAGACCTTCTTCCATGGCGGCCAGCATAAGGGATTGTAAGAACATTCCGTAATCCATATAGGAACCGGTCTCTAAGCGTGAATCCATGAAGAAAAAGAGCATGACCGGTGCATCAAAACTACGATAATTGGCAGCCCATTGTTCCAGGCGACGATCTTTTTCCTGCCGCGAGATACCGAGGGTGGAATAGAGCTGCAACCCGCACTTAATTCTTCTGCTCTTATATGGCTCAGACCACTTGAGTGGATAGTACTGAAAATCCATCTTACCCTGTTCACCGTTTCTAAAAGCTGTTTCTATACGACTTTGCAATTCCATTTTCATGGCGCCAGTCACAACTGCAACTTGCCATGGCTGGGTATTCACACCTGAAGGAGAATGTTTTGCCGTCTCCAGAACAGCAAGTATCTTATCCCGCTCAACCTCTTTATCAAGAAAGGCCCGGGTCGATTTTCTCTGTTCCAATGCTTGCCTGACGTTCATACGTACCCCCTCGTCTCACTATCGAATTTTAGAAAAATATTTCGTTATGCCCAACCAGGCTTAAACGCTTTCTCAACTTGTACAGAGAGAAAGACAACCGACAACAGCGGTTTAAATAATTTTTCGCACTTTAAAATCTTCAATCTGCTCCCTGGAATAACCAAGCGTGTGCAGAATCTCTTGGTTATGCTGACCAAAGCTTGCCGGCGATGTCCTAATGGAACCGGGAGTTTCACTCAATTTTACCGCAACCCCGAGCATTCTGGTGTTCGTTTTATCCGGTCCCGTCCAGTCAACAACCATTTGGCGTTCTTTAAAGAGCGGATGTTTCCAGATTTCCTCAAAACTCAGAACCCTGGTACAGCAGACATCGTAATCTTCAAAAAAAGCTTCCCATTCACCGCCTGCCCGCGACTTGAATATTCGCCTCAGGCTCGAAATAATTTCTTCCTGTTTCTCATCAACGTATTGCAGATCTGTATACTCGTCGATATCAAGCAGTTCACAGAGTTGTTTCCAGAACCTGTTCTCGACAGCTCCAACACTCATATACGTGCCATCTGCAGTTTCGTATACATTGTAACAGCCATATCGATGAGACAACAAGTTGTTTGAACGCTGAGGTTTTTCGCCCAGGTTGTCATTGAAGAAATGGGGCAGACTCAGAAAACCGAGAAGCCCGTCGGTCATTGAAATATCGACATATTGACCTTTGTTTGTATTGTTTCTAGCCAGCAGCGCCAACAGAATACCGATTACCGCGTTCATACTGCCACCGCCGATATCACCAATCTGCACTCCGGGTATCGTGGGCGGCCCATTTTTTGGGCCGATCAAATCAAGTATACCCGCACTGCTCAGATAGTTGACGTCGTGACCTGCTTTTGCTTTCCACGGACTATCCTGTCCATAACCGCTGATCGAGCAATAGACTATGCGTGGAAACCTGCTGTGAATGGTTTTGAAATCAACCCCGAGCCGCTCGGCAACTCCGGGTCTGAAGCCCTCGAGGATCACGTCAGCATCTTCAGCGAGACTAAAAAATATACGTTTGCCTTCTTCAGATTTAAGATTGAGGCTTAAATGTTTTTTATTGCGGTTCAGGGAATCAAAAAACAGGCCGTCACCTTTAAAACGCTGGTCTTCAATGCTGATAACCTCGGCACCGTGATCGGCCAGAATCATCGAGCAATAGGGGCCGGGCAACAGTCTTGAAAGATCCAGGACCTTTATACCGGTGAGACTTCCGTTTATCTCCACGCTGTTACTCCATTTAAAATTCAACTCCTTTCTGAGCTTTAATACCCACCTGGTAGGCATGCTTGACCACATGAATATCAGACACCGTATCGGCGATCTCCACAAGTTCCGGCGCAGCATTTCGACCGGTTATGATTATGGTCAGCCGTTCAGGCTTGGATGTGATTGTTTCAACTATTGGTTCAACTGCTAAAAAGCCAAGAGACGGCAGATAGGTAAGTTCATCGAGAATGAGAAGATCATATGTATCGCTTTCAATCATCTCTTTGGCCAGCCTAAATCCCTGTTCAGCAATCTTCTTGTCTTCTGCAATATTCTCCTTTTTGAACACAAAGCCTTTACCACAGATATGCCAATCCAGATTGTCAAGGTTTTCGGCCATAATTCGTTCGCCGTATTTTCCCTGGCCTTTGATAAACTGAATAACGCACACCTTCTGTCCATGACCTAGGGCCCTGAAAGCCGTACCCAGGGCTGCAGTTGTCTTTCCTTTCCCATCCCCGGTATGGATGATTATTCGTCCTCGTGCAGTCATCTCTCACCTGTTCGTATTATTTGGTATATCAACACTTTGCCTGCCACATGGTTGTCAGCCGCTATGGTCAGTTGCATAAAAATGATTGACAAATGTTTTAGAGTGAATTCAAATTCCCTCCAATTAAGAACGAGCGCTCGCTCAGTTTTGTTTTATTTACCCATTATGAGGTAAAAGCGCTCATGATTTTTTCTTTTCCGGGAGGAGTCACCGCAATTTAATACCGAGTACGAAATCCTTCATTATTAAGGACCATCCTTATCCTCTCCGGTTTGTCTCTGCTTTGCAGGCTTTGAGCTTGAGTTCGTATCTGATCCCATCATCATTTGTAACCACCGAACAAACAATAAAGCAGAGCAGGTTTATCTGCTGTCTTGGTCATGGCGACGATCGAGAGCGGTTAGGCGGTGAGTTAAACAGACTGAGAGCTCTTCACCCCCGAGCCAATCATATCTGCTGGGCCTATATTGCCGGTCCGCCGGGTTCACTTGATCGCCGTATGAGTGATGATGGTGAACCCAGAGGAACCGCAGGAAAGCCTATGTTGACGGTGTTGGATCACTCAGGATTCGGTGAAATCTGGAGCGCAGTGATCCGGTATTTTGGTGGAATCAAAGTCGGCAAAGGTGGCCTTATACGAGGTACACCACCTCGGTTCAACAGGCATTGGCACTGGTCAATGGTCAGGAAATACAGCCGATGTTGCAATTTCAGCTACACTTGGACTATAATCTACTGCCTGTTTTTGAGCAGTTTTTCGCGCAGAGTGAAGTGGAAATTATCGAACGCACTTTTGCTGAAAAGGTACTGCTTGAGCTCTTGGTGCCAAAAACGAAAATCTTCGAAATAAAGCAGAAAATTAGTGAGATAAGCGGCGGCACGATACAAATGGATTGCTGATGCAATGAACCATCTTATACCCCTAATACATCTGGTTGGCCAGAGCCTTCTTCTCTCTTCAACAGAAGAATACCAATATAGCCCAGGCCCCCGGCAGACATGATGATCACCAAACAACAATATGAGGATCTTCAGGCCGGATTTATTGCAAATCTTGTGGTTTCCGCCAGCGTCGCCGCCTATGGCAGTGTACTTGGCCTTATGGCTGCTCAGAAGGGGTTGACCTGGTATCAGCTGTTGATAATGAACCTGAGTGTATTCGCAGGTTCCGCCCAGTTCGTCATGGTCGATATGTGGCTGCCGCCACTGCCTGTTTTTGAAATTATCCTGGCTGTACTGGTAATTAATATGCGCTATTTACTGGTTGGCGCCTCGTTGAACCCGCTGTTTCTTGGAACGACTCTGCGGCACAAAATGTTGTTCATGCACCTGGTGGCCGATGAAAATTGGGCAATGACCATGGCCAGATTTCATAAATCTCCAACTACCAGTTGGTTTCTCCTTGGCGGTGGACTCTGTGTCCAAACCGCCTGGAGTTTTGGAACCCTGCTCGGTCATCGCCTCGGAGCTGTGATTGCAAGCCCGGAGCGTTACGGACTCGACTTTTCTTTTGTGGCAGTTTTTACCGCACTGGTTTTCAGCTTCTGGAAAGGACGGCAGGATATTCTGCCCTGGTTGATCGCCGCCGTTACCGCTGTTGCAGCCGAAAGTTTACTGCCGGGGAAATGGTACATCATCTGCGGCGGTATTGCCGGGGCGCTGGCAGCCGCCGTTCTACAGGACGCGGGTGGCGAAGATGACTAATTCCGATCCCAACATGCTGGTTTGGCTGACAATTGGCACGGCTGCGCTGGTAACCTACGCTTTGCGGATCGGTGGTCTGTTGCTTGCTGACAAGTTTCCCAAAACGGGGAAATTTAAGCAGTTTATGGGAGCACTGCCGGGAACGATACTGCTGTCGCTCATTGTTCCTGCAGCTGTTGCCGCTGGACCCATTGGTTGGGTAGCCACCTTTTTTACCGGTATCTGCAGCCTGAAAACCGGCAATGTCTTTTTATCGATGGTGGTGGGAATCGTGATCGTTGCTGTCGGCCGTTTGTACGGCTCTTAAGCAAACGCTCATGTGCTGAAAACTACCCATAAAAAAAGGGGTGGCATACGCCACCCCTCACCTTCATCTACACCTGTAGAAAATTAACAGCCTTTGATTCCTCAGGAGCCGGAAGTTTTAAGTTTTTTATCTTTTGCCCCTTTAGCATCATCTTTGACCTGGGGACCGGCTATCGAACTCCGGTCAACCTTGATCTTGATATTTTCTGCTATCTCCAGGGTAAGCGCCGAATCTGAGATACCGGTAATTTCTCCATAGATACCGCCTTTAGTGATCACCTTGTTTCCCTTTTTTAAATCACCGAGAAAGGCCTGGTGCTGTTTCGCCTGTTTTTGTTGCGGCCTTATAAGCAGAAAATAAAAAACGACAAAAATGAGAATAAGCGGAAGAAAGGAAGCAAAGCCTCCTGCTCCTCCGATAGCCGGACCGGCTGCATAAGCTACTGAAGTCATGTAACTACCTCCGAAAAATTTAATCGATTCGTACATCCGAAAATGATCCGGACCACGTGTTTCCTCTATTTATGCGCCCTACCTTAATCATTCACCCTCAAGCCTGCCATAAAAATCGTTCCTGAACGCGCTGTAGCGGTCGTTTTCAATAGCCTGGCGGATCTCAGTCATAAGATTTACATAAAAAAACAAATTGTGAATGGTGTTCAGCTGATAGGCTAAAATTTCGCGACTTACGAATAGGTGCCGCAGGTAAGCCCGAGAATAATGACGACAGGTGTAGCAATTGCAATGCTCATCCAGCGGGCGTTTATCCTGGCGGTATTGAGAATTTTTAATCACCACCTTGCCTCTGGACGTAAAGAGCGTCCCGTTTCTGGCATTTCTGGTGGGCATAACACAGTCAAACATATCAACTCCACGCCACACCCCTTCCACAAGGTCTTCAGGTGTTCCGACTCCCATCAAATACACAGGATAATCGTCCGGCAGATGCTCGACGGTGGCCTCGGTCATCTCATGCATCAGTGTTTTGGATTCACCTACACTGAGCCCCCCGATTGCATAACCGTCAAAGCCGATTTCAATCAAGGTTTCTGCCGATTGTTTGCGAAGTTCAGGATACATACCTCCCTGGGTGATTCCGAAAAGCAGCTGTTCCCGTTTCTTATGGGC
>JAQYVS010000200.1 GCA_030145365.1 Desulfofustis sp.
TTTTCAGCGAGAAACGACATAAACGGCTCCGGTTCGAGTCGTTTCGCCTCGTTGAAACAGGGGATGACTATGGTGATCAAGAGGCTCCTTTGCAGCAAAAGAAAGTGGGTTCAGGTGAGAATCAACGGTAGAGTAAAAAAAACCGACTCGAAGCGCAAGCCCTTATAGAATCCTGCCAATTCTTATGGCTTGATATGTTTTGCGCAGTTCTGCCCGTCGGCGGTGTTTTTGCATTGCGGTGTAACTGCTAATACGTTAGTTGATACAAGCTTGATGATAGGTGACGATATCAGGATACATGATTTTTTTACCCCGAGACCCATAAAAACATGACTCAGTTCATCGTTCTGGTTGCGATCGTTATTGTCGGTTTCATTTCGATGCTGTTAATCGCTCCGTACGATCTTGGTTTGACGATCTACTTGTCCGAACGCAAGTTCAGCTGGTTTGTCGACTTGATGTCGGAGTCGATATTCGAACTGGAGATGGTGGGTGGAGGGGATATTGTTGCTTTCTATGCAGCGATATGTCTGCTGCTGTACCTGTTTTCCAGCCTGATCGATGTGGATTGCAGCTCCAATCGGTTTTTATTTCACTTACAAAATCGTCTTGTCTCGAAATCGGGCTGGGCGGACTGGCTTCGCCGTCACAGGTTTCGGCTCGAATTTCTGGTGGTTTCAACCTTTTTCTGTTCCACGCTTATGGTGAAACTGCTGAAATGGACCATGGCCAGACCCAGACCCAAAAAGATCTTCTGGGGGACAAGACCCTTTTACGAATGGTATGAGGTTGGGCCCTACTTTCTTGATGAGGGAACCTATCGGGCCAGCTTCTCGAGTGGCCACACGGCTTCGGCTATTTGCCTGATAGGGCTGGTATACGTGTTCTTCAGTTTCAGCGGCAAGCAATACCGACGCTCCGGAATCCTTTTAACTGTTGCGGTGCTGATTTTTGCATCGGCAATGGCTCTTGCCCGGGTGATGACCCGCGCTCATTGGCCGACGGACGTGCTTTTTTCAATTTTCGGCGGATTGGTCTTGATTCACGTTCTGTTTTTTTATGGCCTGCGAATGACGACCGGTATGACGAGCTATAGCGAACCCAGCGCAGAATACTGTCCGCCAGCGCCTTTTCGGGGCCTTCTAATCTGCTGGTATGCAACTCTGTTCTGCCTGGCCCTGGTGGGAATCTTTCTCGGCCTTAAACATTTTATACATGATCGTTGGCCATGGCTGATGGTGATCAGTATCTGCTCCGTTCCATTGCTGATATACTCGGCAAAAAAGATATTTGAGTCAGGGTTATTTAAACGCTATGATTAGCCGCCAGAAACCAGCGATCCAATGGAGATTCTTTTTGTCGCATCCAGTCCGTTTGCTCGGCAGTAGCGAAGGTTTAGTTCTGCCAGTCGGCTGTTGAAAGAATCAAGGTAGAGCAGGTCGTCGTGGGTAAACGGGTAATCTTCAGAAAAATTCAACGGACATGCTGAGACTTCGATCTGTTCATTATCTTCATCAATATAAGCAATTGGTAAGCCCTGGGTTCTGCAGATGATTGGCCGGCAGTGGTAGAGAGTACAGCGTTCCTTGACAAGGAGTGAGCATGTAGAGCTCTCTTGTGCTTGTACCGTATATTCAGAGCCACTGAAAGCCGCTGCCATAAAAGCTGCTTCCAGCGCCAGGACGCTGAATCGGCGGCAGCAAGATGAACACCCCGGGGCACAGTGAATCGTGTCCTGTAAACGGTTGCTCAGTTTCTCTATCAGCTGATCGAGCTCGTCCACCAAAAGAGAGTAGTCTTGCTTCAGGGAGTCATCCGGTGTTGGCAGGTCTGCAGGGTTCATTACGTTCATTCGATTTGAATTATACATTCATAGTAAACTATGTGTAACACATTTTTCATGACATTTTAGGGTTATGGTTCGACGTTATCACACAGGACCGGAGAATGAGGGACAGCGCCTTGATCTGTTTTTACGTGACCAGTCTGGCGATATCTCCCGATCTAAAATTCGCAGGATTATCGATATTGGCGGTGTTCATGTGGACGGAAGGCGGGTTCGGAAATCAGGACTGCTGCTGTCGGCCACTCAGTTGATTGAAATGTATCTTGATAATGGGCCGCTTGATCCGTATCGGATTGAAGCTGGCCAGGTTCTCTTCCAGGATGATTTCCTGATCGTTTTGAACAAACCCGCCGGGGTGGAAACCCAGCCGACCCCTGCCCGTTACCAAGGAACGCTCTACGCAGCTCTGCAGGTTTGGCTAGGGAGGGATCGCCGCTTCGGCAGAAGATTGGAAATCGGTATGGCCCAACGGCTCGACAGGGATACCAGCGGCGTTATTATTTTCTCAATTCATCCACGAGCCCACAAATCCCTGACCAGCCAATTACAATCCAGGTCGGTAAAAAAATCCTACCTGGCCTTGGTTGAGGGCAGGCCTGAGCCGGCCAAAGGAAGCTATGAATCTCAGCTGATCAGGGACCGCCGCACCAATAATATGAAATCGACACCTTCGGGGGGGAAAGAGGCGATTACCCGTTACCGTGTACTTCGGACACTTGAAGAGCCGGAAGAGATAAGCCTTGTCGAACTGGAGTTGGTAACCGGCAGAACCCATCAGATCAGAGCGCACCTTTCTGAAGCAGGTCACCCCTTACTCGGGGATGTTCGCTATGGAGGGTGTCCTCGAATTGGCGAGCATCGTTTTAGCCGGCAATGTCTGCATTCTCAGCGACTTGAGCTGACACATCCGATTGACAATGCCTCTCTGATCTTTGAGGCTCGAATGCCTGTTGATATGGATCCTGAGCTGATTTTTTCGATGAGTGGAAACCAATAACGCGTTCTTAATTTTTAAAACTATGGATCGGGGCAGGGATTCTGCCTCCCCATTTGATAAAGCGGGAGGATTTCCCGACATTTCGAATCGGCATAATCGGACTTGCCCCAAACAGGCCTCCAAAACTGACCGAGTCACCAACCTCTTTGCCGGGGACTGGAATGATCCGGGCTGCAGTTGTTTTGTTGTTGACCATTCCTAAGGCCATTTCATCTGCGATAATTGCCGCTATTGTATCACCATCGACCGATCCCGGAATTGCCACCATATCGAGGCCCACTGAGCAGACGCAGGTCATGACTTCCAACTTCTCGAGACAGAGATCGCCATTGCCGACCGCTTCAGCCAGAACGGCGTCCTCCATGACAGGAAAAAAAGCACCGCTGAGACCACCAACCGTTTTGGAAGCGAAAATACCACCCTTTTTCACGGCGTCGTTGAGCATGGCCAGGATCGCCGTCGACCCGGGGGCGCCAATTGCATCGACTCCAAGGATAGTAAGAATTTCACCGACACTGTCGCCGACGGTCGGCGTCGGGGCAAGGGAGAGATCGACCACACCGAAGCTGACACCTAAAATATCCGAGACTTGCCTGCCCACCAGCTCTCCGCAGCGGGGTTACGCGGAACGTGGTGTGCTTGATATCTTCGGCAATTTCATCAAGTTTTAGATCGGAATCGTTGTTGTTTCTTGACGAAATCAATTTTTCCAGGGATCGGGCGATGACGCCTGGCCCGGAAACGCCGACGTTAAGGACGGTATCTGCTTCCTCGACTCCGTGGATTGCACCGGCCATAAATGGGTTATCCCCCGGCTGGTTGCAGAATATGACAAATTTGGCTGCTCCAAAACCACCCTGTTCTTTTGTTTTTTCGGCAATATCCTTAACCGTTTGTCCGAGCATGGCCAGGGCATCCATGTTGATTCCTTTCTGGGAAGATGCGATGTTGATTGAGGCGCATACTTTATCTGAAAGGCAAAGTGCTTCGGGAAGACTGAGGATGTACTCCCGGTCGGTTTCAGTCATGCCCTTTTCTACTTGGGCCCAGAAGCCGCCGAGAATATCCACTCCGACAGAAGTGGCGGCCCGGTCCAGACTCTGGGCCAGCTGGATAAAATCGTCTCGTTTAAAACCTGCACCGACAAAAGATATCGGGGTAATTGAGATTCGTTTGTTTACCACCGGGATACCGAGCTTACGGGAGACGAGGTTACAGGTTTCCACAAATTTCCCGGCTTTGTCCGAGATTCGATCTTCAATCTTTGTGCAGGTTTCTTGAACCGATGATGCTCGGCAGTCGAGCAGGTTGATGCCCATGGTAACGGTGCGAACATCGAGATTTTCTTTCTGGATCATCTCGACGGTTGCCAAAATCTGATCTGATCGCAACATGTGTATGTCCTCAAACGTTAGACTGCAGGGAATTTTGAAAAAGCTGAATTTTCAACGGACTCTGCCTGTTAATGAATTCTTAGAAGGGGATTTCGTTAGTCACTTTAAAAAGGTCATGATGTTGAAGAACCACCTGGAGCCGATTTTTCTCAGCATAATCCTGCAGCGCTTTGCGCACCTCGACAATAGATGCAACCTCACTTAAATCGAGTTGGAGAACCATGGTGTAGGTATCTTCTTTAATCGTTGTGGCCAGGTCTAAGATATTGATATTGTAATTGAAGCAGAAAGAACTGATACCATATACAAGACCTTTGCGATTGAGCCCCTGGGTCGTCATGATATAGGTTTTCTGCGGTAATTCCGACTGGCTGGAATCAATTCTCAGATCAACTTCTCTGGCAACGACGTCAAGCTTTGTCGGGCTCTTTATTGTCGCAATTTTGTCGATCAGCCTTTCCCGGCTGATGTTTTCGTCAAAAGTGGCAAATAAAATCATGGTCAGGTAACCGCCAAGGACCGATTGATTCAGATCGGCCAGATCGCCTCCGAGCTCGTAAATAGCTCCAGTTATATCGGCTATGATACCGGTTCGGTCTTTTGACATTACCGAAATGATCATCTGCTTGTTCATGGGTTGCTCCAATCTGCTCACTGCAGTGTTGTCTATTTTTATAAGGGCATCAAAGATTCTGCAATTGTTCTTACGCGATGCAACGTTTCATCGACATCAAATGAGAGAATTTTATGTCTGTGCATTATCAGCTTACCGTTTATTATTGAAGTGTCCACGTCGTTTCCGGTGGCAGCATAAACCAGCAGATCTTGATTATACATCGGTGTAAGGTGGGGACGAGAAATATCAATCAGGATGAGATCCGCTTTGCCGCCCGGTTCTATTCTGCCAAAGCCATCAAGGCCGATTGCTGCAGCACCAGCAGACGTGGCGCATTTCAATACGTCCGAGGGACTCATTGCGGTGGCATCCAACGTAGACAGTTTCTGAATTTTAGAAAGCATATCCATTTCTCTGAACATATCGAGACTGTTGTTTGAAGCGCAGCCGTCGGTGCCGAGACCGATGGTTATATTTTTTTCAAACATGCGGTGAACCGGGGCGACACCTGCAGCCAGTTTGGCGTTGCTCTGGGGACACGTGACAATTGCGGCACCGCTGTCGGAAAGTATATCCATGTCCTCATCATCAACCCAGATCGTGTGGATACATGTACAGTTTGAGTCAAGCAGGCCCAGAGCCTGAAGATGTTTGACCGGAGAGCGGCCCCTGGGATCGATGATCTGCTCCTGCTCGGTCTTGCTTTCTGCAAGGTGAATAAAAAAGCGAACGTCTTTTGTGTCGGCCAATCCTTTGGCCTTTTTTAGCGTTGCTGGTGAACATGTATAGGGGGCATGGGCGAAAACAGCAGGGGTGATCAGTGGACTTGTGTCTTGCCACTCATCGATAAAGTGATCCACGGTTTCTATATTCTTCGTTGGATCCGGCACGCTAGGGGCGGCAAAGTCAACAACTCCATGGCCCACGACTGCCCGTAAACCGATATCCATGAAGGCTCGGGCAGCTTCGGCAGAAAAAAAGTATCCGTCGGCAACGCAGGTGGTTCCCGAGCGAATCATTTCAGCACCGGCCAACTTGGCACACCAATAGACCATTTCCGGATTGACATGAACTGCCTCGGCTGGAAAAATATGATCATGAAGCCAGTCATGTAATGCTAAATCGTCGGCAATACCGCGGAACAGTGTCATCGCACTATGGTTGTGGCCGTTGACCAGACCCGGCATCAGCAGTTTGCCCTGTGCATCGATAATTGTCCAGCCGCTCCCAACGTCCGGGCAGCCAGCCATTGGCCCAAGGTCGGCGATGGCCGAGCCTCCAATGACGACATAGTGGTTCTTCAGAATCGGTGCCGCAGCGTAGGGCAGCACACTACAATTGGTAATACATATCTTGTTTGTCATGGATAGGAATCGGAAGTCAAAAACTATGGTGTTTTAATCAGGAGTCGATACTATAGTATAGTGTCGATCTACAATATGGCACCTAAGCAGCAGAATACAGCACGATTATATGATTACAGAAGTAAAATATAAAGGTGAAAATTTTCAAGGAGAAGGACACCTTTCTCCCTACCCAGTCAGCCGGCTGGCACCGTCAATAGAATTGGTTGAATTGGCAAAAGAAGTGTCAGATGCCGATGACCTGCTCACCTATCAGGCAACGGCAAAATTACGGCTACTTGCCGAACAGATGAAACAGCTGCGTGAGAAAGCCCGCAGGATACTTGCTGAAACCAGGGAGTTTCAGGAGTTGCATCGGGCCCAGTGTTCGTTCACAAAACGAGCCGGAAACGCCTATCATTTATATCGAAAAACTGACGGCACTTTAACATTTTCACTCATTGGTCCGAATGAATGGGGAGCGACTATACCGTTTGAATTTGTCGGCACCTATCGCCTTAAAGCTGATAAGACATGGAAGAACGTGACCGGTGAACCGAAATAAAAGCACAGAGAAATAACCGTAACAATATGAAAAAAGAACGATTTATTAAAGATTTGGAGGAGGGGGAGCAGATCGACGAACTCTTTATGGTCAAGTCGGTTCGTTTAGCCGAAACCCGCGCCGGGAAACCCTATCTTTCACTTGTTTTCTCGGATAACAGCGGGGAGATCAGCGGTCCCGCCTGGGATAATGCAGAGAAACATGAAAAAGTGTGCCGTGCAGGCGCGGTGGTCCGAGTGCGCGGGTCAGTTCAGACCTATCGTGACAGGCTGCAACTGAAGGTTGATAATATTTCTGCAGTTGACGAGAGTCAGTATCAGCTTGATGCTTTTGTCGCAGCAAGCAGACGGCAGGCGGACAGCATGGAGTCTGAACTGAACGAACTCATCGTCAGTGTGAAGAATCCGTTTTTAAAAAAATTACTGCAACGTATTTTTACTGCCACGGACATTGGTGAGCGTTTTCAGAGTTCTCCCGCAGCCAAAGGTATTCATCATGCATACAGGGGCGGATTGCTGGAGCATTCCCTGTCCATGGCCAGGGTTGCCTCATTGCTGGCTGATCATTATCGAGGAATCGATCGAGATCTTCTGGTGGCGGGAGCTCTTTTGCACGATATCGGAAAAACGGTGGAACTGCACAATGACGTGGGTGTTATTGATTATACCGATATCGGCAGGCTTAAGGGGCACCTAGTGATCGGTTGTGAGTTCATCGGCCGGACGTCTGAAGCCATAAAAGATTTCCCAAAGGAGCTGCTGACCCATCTGCAGCACTTGGTGTTGAGTCACCACGGGAGACAGGAATTCGGTTCTCCGATAGTGCCGATGACGTCTGAGGCCCTGCTGCTCAGTTTTATCGATGATATGGATGCCAAAATGAATCTGGTTGAGCAACTACGTTCCAAAGTAAAGGCGGAAGGGGCAACCTGGAGCGAGTATCAACGGATCCTTGAGCGGTATCTTCTGCTCAAACCATTTACTGAGGGAAAATCTGAGGAAAGTAACAATGGGGGTGTTCCAATTAAGCAGCAGACGCTGTTTTGACTTGTGAATATCGTATTTTACTATGACTGCGCTGTCGTTTGACATTCTGCTCGGCCAGGAGAAGGCCAAGACCGTTCTGGAAAGGATTTTTGTTTCAGGCCGGATGGCCCATGCCTATTTGTTTCGCGGGCCAGACGGTGTTGGAAAAAAACGTTGTGCGGGACTGGTTGCCGCTCGGCTTAATTGCCATCAACCGACCACCGCCGGTGGTTGTGGTGAATGCCGCTCATGTAAAAAATATCTCTCAGGCAATCATCCCGATATCGTTTTCCTATCACCTGAAAACGGGACAATTAAAATTGATCAGGTACGGGCGTTATGCCGTTCGCTTTCCTATCCGCCATATGAGTCCAGTCTCAGGGTTGTCATTTTGGAAGACGTTCATAGCATGAGGGTTGAGGCGGCCAATAGCCTGCTCAAAACCCTGGAGGAGCCCCCTGAAAAGAACCTGCTGATCCTTACTGCAGAGTCAAGTAAGGCGGTATTGCCCACGCTTCAATCAAGGTGCCAGACAATCAACTTCTACCCCCTGTCCTATGAGCAGACTGCCCGGGTGATTATGCAAAATCATTCGGAAATTGGAGAAAAAGAGGCTTATCTTCTCTCTGAGTTGGCAGGTGGCAGCCCCGGCATAGCATTGACCATTGATAAAAAAGAGCTGGTTCCTCTGTATCGCGCACTTATTGGGGTGTTGACCGAGGCTAAAACCGATCGGCAGACGTCGGTTATTTTGCAGACAGCCGAGAAAGTTGCTGCTCTAAAAGAAGATCTTCCGCTCTTGTTTGGCCTTTTACGAATGTGGCTGCGGGAACTGATGGTTGCAGGTAGTGGTATTGAAAATGAACAGAGGCAGAGACTGAGGTTGGAGGCATTGGCTGGAGCCGAGCGCCAATTGGCGCGAAACTGCAATCGGACACTGGTCTGCGAGGTTCTCCTTTTTAATTTACAATCCCCCATGCCTCGGGTACGTTAATAGATTTTCCTCTGCTAAAAATATCTCAAGAGACTGATATACATGGAGCCCCAGGAAGAAACGGTAGAACAGAGTCGCAAACCCGTAGAACAGCAAAGACAGTTCTACCGGATACGATTTCGCGACGACGGCCAGGAGTTTACCGCTGCTGCAAGAATTGCCAATCTGAAGCGCGATGAAACGGTCATGGTCAAAACGGATCATGGACTGGAACCGGCCGGAGTTTATGGTTTTGCGCCGGCAAATCCCGCGTGTGAGAGTCAGCGAAAAGTAAGCTACGAGATCTCCAGGCGGCCCACCTCGGATGAGGAAAGCCGATATCAGAAATTGCCTGGGCATGAAGTGTCCGCTTTTGAGACCTGCCTGCAATTGATCACAAAACATAAGCTGTTGATGCGCTTGATCAGGGTAGAGAAATACTTTAACGGTAGTAAAATGATTTTCTTTTTCACTGCCGATAACCGAGTCGATTTTAGAGCATTGGTCAAAGATCTGGTTCAGGAGTTTCGCACCAGGGTGGAGATGCGCCAGGTTGGGGTTCGCCATGAAACAAAAATGATTGGCGGAGTCGGCATTTGTGGTCGGGAATTGTGTTGCTCATCGTTCATGAAAAAATTTGATTCCGTTTCAATTAAAATGGCCAAGGAACAGGATCTGCCGCTCAATCCGACAAAGATTTCAGGGGTTTGCAATCGACTGCTCTGCTGCTTGACCTATGAATATGATACCTACCGTTCACAGCGTAAAGGCATGCCGAAAGTTGGCCGCCGCCTGAGAATAGGTGACGAGACCTATCGAGTAAAGCGGCAAATCCCATTGCAGCAGGCAATCGTAGTAGGAAAGAGTGACGGTGATGAGAAAGTATTGGGGCGAAGTGAATGGTCCACCGCTGAAATAATTAAAACTGAAAAACATCCACGGAAAAGCGATAAAAAAAGCTCCGGGGAGAATGAGAGTAAGATTGACCGGGAAGTCAGCAAATCATGACAGAAAAAACAACCTATATAACGACACCAATTTATTATGTGAATGCTCAGCCTCATCTTGGGCATGCATACACCACCGTTGTTGCCGATACCTACAGCCGTTTTTGCAGATTATGTGGAGACGAGGTGAGATTTCAGACCGGAACGGATGAACATGGCGACAAAATCGTTGAAGCGGCCGCCAAGGAACATGTGGAACCGCGTCAATATGTCGATAATATTTCGGCTATGTTTAGAGACACCTGGCCCCTTCTCAACATCGATTATGACCGTTTTATCAGAACAACGGATGAGGATCATATAGCTGTGGTTCAGCAGATTCTTCAGCACGTATATGATGCAGGAGATATCTACTTTGACGAATACAGCGGTCTTTACTGTACCGGCTGTGAAAGATTTTTGATCGAGCGCGAGCTGGTCGACGGTAAATGTCCCGATCACCTGGTTGCACCAAAAGAGATAACCGAACAAAATTATTTTTTTCGGATGTCGAAGTATCAGCAGCAACTCATCGATCATATACGGAACAATCCCGATTTTATCACCCCCGAAAGGTACCGTAACGAGGTCTTATCGTTCCTCAGTGAACCGCTCGATGATCTCTGTATCTCTCGGCCGACATCAAGGCTCGACTGGGGAATCAGGTTGCCGTTTGATGAAAATTATGTGACCTATGTCTGGTTCGACGCACTGATCAACTATCTCACGGGAATAGGATACCCGGATGGTGAGAATTATCCCCGGTACTGGGCTGGTGCGGAACATCTGATAGCCAAGGATATCCTCAAACCCCACGCCATTTACTGGCCGACCATGTTGATGGCGGCCGGCGTGCCGGTTTACAAGAAGCTCCACGTCCATGGCTACTGGAATGTGGATGAGACCAAGATGTCTAAAAGTCTGGGTAATGTCATTCGGCCAGCGGGTCTGGTTGAGGAATACGGGGTTGACACGTTTCGCTATTTCAGCCTCAGGGAAATGTCCTTTGGCCTGGATGCCTCTTTTAGCAGGGACGCAATCATCGCCAGGAAAAATGCTGATCTGGCAAATGATCTTGGCAATCTGTTCAGTAGAAGCGTTTCGATGATAGAAAAATATTGTGACTCGCGTATTCCCGAACCCGCCGAAGAGGAAACAGACGCTGAACTGCGGCTTGCCTCTGCGTCCATGCTCGAGGGTTACAGCCGTAATATGGCGGATTTTAAGTTTCATCTGGGACTTCAGGCTGTCTGGGAGTTTGTTTCAGAGGCAAATCGTTATATCGTGAGAAACGAACCATGGGCTTTGGTCAAGGATACGTCGAAGAAAAAGCGGTTGGGGTCAGTGCTTTACAATCTGGCTGAAAGCCTGAGGTTGCTGGCGCTGGTATTAAAGCCGGTCATGCCTGAGACTGCTGAGAAGATGATCTGGGGGTTGGGAATTGATGCAGACAGTGAGATGATGAAGACCTTGGAGCATGGCGGTTCCTGGGGGAAATCTGTGGTGGGCACCAGGTTGAATAAAAGTGAAAATCTGTTCCCCCGTACCGAGGTCAAGAAAAAAAGTAATTCCGAAAAAAAACCGCAAAATAAAAAGAAGGACAAAAGGCAGCAGGAAGAACCTGGTGGCGATCACATTAATTTTAATCAGTTTGAAAATGTGGAGTTGCTGGTGGCCAGGGTTGTGGAGGCAAAAAAGTTAAAAAAATCAGATCGTCTCTTAAAGCTCAGCCTTGAAGCGCCTGAACCACGAACAATCGTATCGGGTATTGCCGAGAGTTATCGACCCGAAGAGTTGGTGGGCAAGAACGTTATTATTGTTGCAAACCTGAAGCCGGTCAAATTAATGGGCATTGCCTCAGAGGGGATGGTACTGACTGCTGAAGCAGAAGATGAGCAGGGTGGAAAACGCGTTAACCTGCTTACCGTTCCCGGTGAGGTCAAACCGGGAACCAGGGTTGCTTAAAATAATGGAGATAACATGTTTGTAGCATCAAACTTTATGATGGCGTTTGCCGGAATCGTTGACTTTCTGCTCACCGCCTATATGTGGATCATTATCGGCAGGGCCGTAATCTCCTGGGTCAATGCCGATCCGTATAACCCCATCGTACGTTTTCTTTATGAGGTAACCGAACCTGTGCTCGGACGAATCAGAAAATTCTTGCCGCTTACCATGGGAGGGATGGATTTTTCTCCGATTGTTCTGATCATTATTATTATGTTTTTGCAGAGCTTTCTTGTTCCCACCATGAAACAGATGGCCCAAGGGCTGGGCTGAGTCTAGAAGCGGATGCATTGAGGTCCAAAGAGATTGACCATGACCACCACCGGTGAAGAAATAAAAAAGCAGGAATTCCAGATAAAGTTCAGAGGTTATGCCCAGTCTGAGGTTCGGGATTATCTCGAGCTGCTGGCAGATGAATTTTCCGGGTTTGTAGAAAAAATACAGGTACAGGAGCAGAAGCTTTCCGAATTAAGCAGAGTCGTGGAGGCGGCTGAAGACAGTAAAAAAAGGCTTGCAGGTGAGCATGGGGTTTTCAGGAAAACCATTGAAAACATTAATGATGAACTGAAACAGAGAGTTGTAAAAGAAGCGCAACTCCTGCAAGATCTTGAAAAGAAACAAAAAACCATCACCGACTTTAATCGTGAGCGAAGAGAACTGCAGGATGAACACAAGACGATCCGGCAAAGTGGTATCAAAGCAGCCGAGAAACTGCAGCAGCAACTGGTCGAAAATGAACAACTGCAAAGCATTATCGCAAAGCTGGAGTCGCAGAACCGGGAACTGAAACAAGAAGAGGTCGATTTTAAGCAGGCCATGGCTGAAGCCCGGAACTTTTCCGACAGCCTGATTGAGCAGACCAGAAAAGAAACAGCACTGGCTTTGCAGCAAGCAGATGCTGAAATTGAGCGGCTGCGCCTGAATGCTGACAATGGTCTGGGACGGTTACAAGACGATCTCAACAGGTTGCTGAACGATTATATGGACGGAGCAGACGAGTTGTCTCCGCTTGCAGAGGATGAAAAAGACAATGAATATGACGATCTTTTTCAGAAAATCGATCTTCCAGAGTTTGCTGAAATCGAACAATACCAAGAGCCGGATGAGCGTGTGGAGGAATCCGAGGAAGATCTCAGAAACAAACTGGAAGATGGCGGGGTCGCATATTTGAGTGACACATGATCCGTGAGTAGCGTAGTCTCCATGTCAAAACAGGGATATCCGATCTTGAGGGTACATGTGCAGCCGCGTTCTTCCAAAAACAGATGCTGCGGGCTGCATGGAGAGTGTTTAAAGATTGCGATTACCGCTCCACCGATTGAAGGTAAAGCCAACAAAGCTCTGATTTCCTATCTGGCTGAACTTTTCGGGGTTAGCCGCAAAAGCATCGGTCTTGTCTCCGGAGAACATTCCCGGACAAAAGTTTTCCATTTCAAAACAGTATCCGAGGAGTTTCTTGCTGATCGAGTGGATACTCTGCTATCGTGATTGTCTGGCTCTTCAGCTTTTACCATGACTGTTTCATAAGGGGGCTTTATGAAAAAACAGGCGGCTGAAAAATCGAAAAAATTGGTGATTGGAAACTGGAAATGCACAAAATCATTTGAAGATGCATGTCGCTGG
>JAQYVS010000235.1 GCA_030145365.1 Desulfofustis sp.
ACTCTAGACATAAATGGGGCAGCCGGTTGGGCCGAGGACCAAAAGCCGATTGATTCATCACGGGAACCGTATGAAGCGGGCATCGGTTTGAGACAGAACGTTTTCAGGGGCTTTGCCGATCAAGGTGAAATCGCCAGGCAAAAAGCACGAGTCCTATCTTCCGCCTACCTGCTACAGGGAACATCCGAAAATCTGGCACTCAATGCCTCCCGCGCATATGTCAATGTTTTACGCAAACAGGAACTAAGAGCAATCGCCGACGAAAATCTTGCGATTCATCTGCGAATTGCAGACCAGATCAGGCTGCGCAGCAGTTCTGGAGTCGGCAGCCAGGTGGATGTTGAACAGATCCAGAGCCGTCTAGCCCTGGCGCAATCAAACGTTGTTATTGCCGAAACCAACCTGCTCGACGCCCAGACAGAATACCTGGCAGTTGTCGGACACCTGCCCATGGATCTGACCAGACCGGCGTCACCGGATGATATGATGCCGAGTACACTCGAGGACGCGACCTTGCAGGCCATCGGCGCAAATCCCATTCTGAAATCTGCAATGTCCGATCTTGATGCACGCCAGCAGCAATATGAGGTTGCCAAGGCCCCGTACTACCCGATTCTGGACATCGAACTGGACAAGCGCTGGGAAGACGACATCGATCGGGTGGACACCGAACGTGAATATTGGTCTGCCCTTGGCCGGGTGCGATACAATCTGTTTAACGGCTGGCGCGACCAGGGACGTAAAGCGGAAACGCTTGAACTGGTCAGTGAGGCCCGCGAAATCAAGAACAATACCGAGCGGCAGGTTGTCGAATCAATGAGATTGTCCTGGATGGCGTATATGTCGGTACTTGACAGGATCGACTATTTGAGAGACTACGTGAAATCGAGCAGGTCTACCGCGGAGGCCTATGCCAAGCAGTTTGATATCGGCAAACGGACCCTGCTTGACGTTCTCGATGGCGAGGCTGAGGCAATTAATGCCCGTGCCGACTTGGTCGATGCCGAGGCTGATGGCCTTTTCTCTCAATACCGGATTCTCAATGCTACGGGTGGACTGGTCGATTCTTTTGGCCTAAGCTGGCCCGAAGAAGCATTGGTTGGCGATGACCAGAATATGGAAGCAGAAGGAGATAACGGCTAATAATCACACGTAGCAATCCAGCGTGTCTAACGTTAAAGGCCGCATCGGTATCATGCCGGAGCGGCCTTTGTTTTTTTCTACCTCCCCTTACCCTGAGTTCTTTTCTTGAATACTGCCTCGTTTTGTTGTTAAATCAAGGTATTGAGTCATTTTTTTTAAAACATGCTTTACGGACAAACACTACGGTCAAACTACTGGAGGCTTTGCTCAATTGAAGGCTAGGGAGAAAAACCGACATACCGTTGCTCTTCTATTTGGAGTGCTCGGTATCATTCTCTCCCTGTTGACCGTTCAGGCCCAAAATTCATTTGAACTTCCCCCCAAATTACTTGGCAAGGTAGAAAAAGATCATGGACCGCAGGCCAGCAAGCGCCTTGTAGCATGGCAGGACCTGATAAGAGACGACCAGAGTGTAAGTGATCTGGAAAAACTTCAGAAAGTAAACGTTTTTTTCAACCGGGTTGACTTCGTCTCAGACCTCCTGCTCTGGAAAGAGAAAGATTATTGGGCCACTCCTGTCGAATTCCTGATTCAGAACGGCGGCGATTGTGAGGATTTTTCCATTGCCAAATATTTCACCCTGAAAAAAATGGGTGTTGACGAGGACAAGCTGAATATGACGTATGTTAAGGCATTGGAGTTGAACCAGGCACATATGGTAGTAACCTACTATGACACTCCCGATGCTGAGCCGCTTGTACTTGATAATCTCAACACAAAGATTCTATTGGCTTCGAAACGAGCCGATTTAATGCCGGTTTTCAGCTTCAACGGTAGTGGACTCTGGCTTGCCAAAGAGCGGAGCCGGGGGAAAAAGGTTGGTAGCAGTGACCGATATAAGCGATGGATGGATCTGCTCCAGCGGATGCCCGAAGGACTTAACTGAGGAGTCACCATGACGCTCTATAGACAGCTTCTGATTTTTACATTGATTTTATGCTTTATCCTGTTCATCGGGGTCTGGGCCTACAAGCTGCAGTCCACCCGGACATTTCTGGAGCATCAGCTCGAAGCCCATGCCCAGGACACTGCCACCTCGCTTGGTCTGTCTTTATCGCCGCTGGTAGCCCAAAAAGATCTGGCAGGTATTGAAACCATGATGAACGCCATCTTCGACCGGGGCTATTACAAACAGATAACCTTTTCCGATGTACATGGCGAACTGGTATCCAAACGGCTGGCCTCGATGGAGATAGAGCAGGTGCCTAACTGGTTTATCAATGCATTACCGATAACCACTCCGGGCGGCGAGTCGCTGGTCATGGCCGGTTGGAAACGGGCCGGTTCGATCTATGTGGAAAGCCATCCCGGCTATGCCTACCAAACTCTCTGGCAAACGTTCGTACGGGTCGTGATCTATTTTCTGCTCACCGGCTGCATAGTCTTCTTCATTGGGGGGCTAATACTGAAACACCTGCTTAAACCGTTGCGCCGGGTTCAGGACCAAGCGGAGGCCATCTGTCGAAAGGAGTATGAAATTCAAGAGCAGATACCAAAAACCAGAGAGCTGAAAAGTGTCGTTACCTCAATGAACAAAATGACCGCCCGGGTCAAAGAAATGTTTAACGAACAGGCGGTCATTGCCGAGAAACATAGGGAAAATGCCTTCGGTGATCCACTCACCGGGCTAGGCAACCGTCGGTACCTTGCGGCCCAGGTCGATAGTGTCATGCAAAACAGCCCAGAAATGGCCAAGGGATTGTTTCTATTAATTCAGATTCAGGATCTCAGAGAAATCAACGAAGCCAAGGGGTATATCGGTGGAGATCAAATGCTTAAACGGACTGCAGAGGTGATCACCGAAACAATCAGTTCGTATCCCGGTTATACTGCAGCCCGACTGAGCGGTGCAGACTTCGGTGTGTTTTTACCCGATGCAGACAAAGAAGACAGTGAGCAATTGACAGGTCTAATGGCCGAACGTCTCGGAGGGCTCTCGGTTGAAGGCTTGAGCACCACGGACAATATCTGCAGTCTTGGCGGCGTCTATTACAATACCCCGTGCAGTTTTGGTCATTTATTGGCCAAAACAGACGTTGCTTTGCTTGCCTCAAAACATGAAGGTCCGAACGGATGGAAGCTTGAACCAGCCTATTGCGACGATGACGATCCGACTCAGGGAAAAGTCTGGTGGCGTAAAACACTTGAGCAGTCACTGGCCGACAAGGCTATTAACCTCTACGGCCAGCACGCGATGAAAACCGGTGAAAGCGATACACCGATCCATCTCGAAGTATTTTCCCGGATAACCATCGATGACGACAACGAAGTGGCCGCCGGTGTTTTCATTCCACTTGCTGAACACGCCGCGGTGGTTACCGAGCTTGACCGCAAGGTGGTCGAGTTGGTTCTCGCAACCTATTCATCCTGGCAGAAGGGACCCGTGGCCATAAACCTGTCTGTAACATCACTTCTTGATTCAAATTTCACCGCCTGGCTTGTTTCCGGATTAAAATCGCTCGACAACAAATCTTTGGTGCTTTATTTCGAATTCCCGGAAGTCAGCGTCGTTAAGCAGATTGATGCAGTACGAGCTTTTGCAGTCGCCGTGCGAGCCCTAGGGCACGATATCGGCATCGATCATTTCGGGAGAAGTTTCTGCAATTTCGGTTATCTGAAATCGCTACAGCCGGATTATGTGAAAATCGATGCGGCCTTTACCCGGGAACTTGCGTCCGAACATGATGATGGATACTTTTTCATCGGTGCATTAAACGGTGTGGCGCACAGCCTTGATATCAAGGTTATTGCGGAAGGGGTCGAAACCGAAGATCAGCTGGCAGTCTTTAATGAGTTGAAAGTGGATGGATACCAAGGCTAACTGGTTGAACAACCCAAATTACTCACCTCAAAGGTGTAAACAAGCCTGGGGAAAGACAGGTTAGGGAAAAATAGGTTTAGAGGATGTCATCGACGGTCAGCTCAGCCCCGTTTTCATGCATCCGCCGCCGGACTTCCCGACGATTGCCTAATTTCTCACGGGCTTCGTCGGGTAAATCGGTGAGTAAAATTATGTTTTTATTTACTAATATCTCGATCAGGTCATCCAGAACCCGAATCATCTTTTTATCGGCAGCTGTCAGGAGCACTTCATATGAAGTTTTACCGTACTCACCGGCCAGAAAGTCTTCCAATTCCTTCTCACTGAGGGGCTCATCATCCACCTGCTGCCCATTGGAGTCTTTTCTTATGGCTATGATATTACCCTGCTGATCTCGTTCGGCAAAGAACATGGCTACCCTCATTGTTAATCAGTGGATTGATACCGAAATACAATTATAACCATAGAATTCTCAAATCTCCTATTTTTTATTTTTCATTTAAATATCTAACATGTATGATAGGTAGAGCACGTCAAAATACGGGATTCACTAATCACCAGATCATCACGTCAGCAGTTTTATGAAAGCAACAATCAGACCCAAAGTCCAGCAGTCTTCCTGGAAAATAAAAAACTTCAGCGATACCATTGACGACCCGATCGCCGATTGTCTGGTAATGCTCTCTAAAATTTACGGCCAACCCATCTCGAGAACCGCCCTGAGAGCCGGTCTTCCACTGGAAAACAACCGGTTGTCCGTTAGCCTGACTTCTCGGGCCGCAGCCAGAGCAGGTTTATCATCAAGAGTACTGGGTAGATCAATTTCGCAGATGTCGACCCTTGAACTGCCCTGCATCCTGCTGCTCAACCCGAATAAGGCCTGTGTCCTTACCGATATCAATTATGAGCAACAAACAGTGACGGTGCTGCTGCCGGAAACCGGTATGGGCAAAGAAACACTCCCGGTAGCCGAACTGGAGAAAAGTTATAGTGGCTACGCGATTTTTGTTCACCCCTCCTTTGACCGGGTACGCGATTCCTCAACTCTTGAGCGTCCTAGACATAAAAGCTGGTTCTGGGGAAAGATGTTCGATTCCTGGCGCATCTACCGCGATGTGCTGATTGCCTCGCTTCTGATCAACACATTGGGGCTGGCAACACCTTTCTTCATTTTAAACGTCTACGACAGGGTTATTCCCAACAGTGCTTTTGATACCTTGTGGGTTCTGGCGATTGGCATTGGTATCGTCTATCTTTTTTCTCTGTTGATGCAGAGTTTACGCGGGTATTTCGTTGATCTTGCCGGACAAAAGGCCAGTCTTAACATGTCGGCAGAACTGATTGAAAAAACGCTCGGCATGAAAATGACTTCCCGGCCCGAATCGATCGGCTCATTTACTAATAAGATCCAGCAGTTTGATTCGATCCGCGACTTCATCACCTCCTTTTCAATCACCGCGATGGTTGATATGCCGTTTGTCTTCCTTGCCCTGGCGGTGATCTGGTATCTGGCCGGACCGATCGTGCTGGTCCATATAGTTGCCATCTGTTTTCTGATTCTCTATTCGATTCTGATATACCGGCCGCTAAAAGTAGCAATTGAAAATACCTACCAGGCAACTTCCAAGAAGAATGCAATCCTGGTGGAAGGGCTCAACGGTCTGGAGAACCTCAAACTACTTGGAGCGGAAAGTAAGGTCCAAAAAGATTGGGAGGATTCCATATCACAGCATTCCCGCTGGGGATCCCGCTCTCGATTCTTATCCACTTCGGTGAATCACATCTCGGCTTTTGTCCAGAACGGAACCGTGGTTGCAGTGGTGATCGCAGGAGTTTATGCGATCTCCGAAGGTTTTCTGACCCAGGGAGGACTGATTGCCATCGTCATTCTGACGCGCCAGGCCATCGCTCCAATGACCCAGTTCGTTGGCCTACTTGCTCGATTCCACAGGGCCAGGACCGCCTATGTAACACTGAAAAAAATGATGGTCATGCCGGTCGAGCGACCACCCGACTCCACCTTTTTGCACCGGGCCTCAATACGTGGTGCATTAGAGTTTAAAAATGTTTCGTTTAAATATCCTGACCAGAATGCTTATGCGTTAAAAGACGTTTCGTTTTCCGTTAAGGCAGGAGAGCATGTGGGAATCATCGGCTCTATAGGGTCTGGGAAAAGTACGCTCAGTAAAATTCTGCTGGGCCTTTACGAGCCTGAAAACGGGATGGTCACCGTTGACGGCACCGACACCAGGCAAATTGACCCACATGATTTACGATTTTTCATTGGCTGTGTCCCCCAGGACATCACCCTGTTCAGGGGCTCGGTGCGGGAAAATATAATCATGGGTCATCCTGATGTTGACGATGAGGCGATCCTGCGGGCTGCCAAACTGGCCGGAGTGACTGAAATCGTAAAACAACACAGTGCCGGATTTGATATGCCGGTCGGCGAACAGGGAAGAAGCCTGTCCGGCGGCCAGCGGCAGACAGTGGCTCTGGCCCGGGCAGTACTGCACGATCCGCCGATGCTGATTCTTGATGAGCCAAGCAGTTCGATGGATGCCCGAACGGAAAAAAGACTCTGCAACAACCTCAGCCGCATACTGGAAGGTAAGACCCTGCTTCTGGTAACTCACCGGGCCTCGCTGCTGACCCTTGTTGACAGGGTAATTGTCCTCGACAACGGTACGGTGCGGGCTGACGGGCCGAAAGACAATATTTTAGAAGCAATCCAAAAAGGACAGCTGAGTTTGTAGTAAGGATGGTAAATCAGTGAGTAAAAAGATTTCCAAAAAGAAGATAAGCCAGAAAGATCTTGATCT
>JAQYVS010000237.1 GCA_030145365.1 Desulfofustis sp.
ATATGAAAAACATCAATCATAGCTTTGCAGATATATAGGGGCATGTGTTTGAGATGAACCACTCTTCTCCTTACACCCTGAGATGTTGGCATGATTCTATAGAAATAAAGGCAGAGGGCTTCAGACTGAGTCATAAAAAAAAGCCGACCCGTCAGAGGGTCGGCTTTTTTAACTAAATTGAAAAACTACTTTTTGTCACATATCACTCAACCGCCGGTTTACCGAATGAGCTTTCTCGATACTTCTCAAATGACATTGCGGTAGTTCGATATGCTATATGGGCGAACTTGGTGTAGGGCAGATACAGAAAAAGCATCATAACCGAAACCAGGTGACAGAAATAAACGATATAACCAAGGGAGGGAATGCCGATCCAGCGCAGAACTTCTGCACTAAGCCCGGTAATACCGACAGCTGCAATTTCCCAAATTACAAACCAGTCATAAAATGTTTTACTGCTGTCCCCTGCACTCTCAGATTTAGTTCTGTTGGTCCATAAAACAAAGATACCGAAAAGCAGTGCAATAGCTGAAACATTAGCCAAAATTTTAAATGGATCAAAAAACAGCATCGGACCATGCCAGGACGGAGCGAACAATCCGATAACATCGTTTTTTAGCAATGACCAGCAAGTAACAATAAAAAGACCGATAAATGCCAACATCAGTGGTAAATGGCCCCGAACCCTGTCATCATTGGTGCCGCACTCTTTAAAACGATTATGTTTTACGATTTCAACCAGTGATGGCCAGAGAAACTGCGATACAAACTGGACCGCCGAAGGACGGTATGTCGAGCTGATCCCGGCTTTTGCAGACATGGCTTTCCACAGTCTGGTCAACCCTTTATAGAGCGAAACAGCAGCTATGGTCACCGATGAAACCATGATCAGAACGATGAAAAAGATGTTTTTAGCATACCATTTGAATTCCCAGTGACCAAAAAACTGTTGGTAACCGTGGGCGGAGAAATCTTCTCTGGATGGAATATGCATCCCACCAGAAATCAGCCACATGACGAAAATCACGACAACCGGAATCCCGATCATAATCGGCAGATTTTTAGCAGATGTAGCCAGTTTGGCAAGACCTGATGGCCAGCCATACATCGTATATGCAAAGGACCTGATTGCCCCAAGCACCTCAGAGGGTTTAGCGCCCCGAGGGCAATAGGTGGAACAATCACCGCACTGGTGACAGAGAAACACATCAGGGTCGGCAATGAGGTTCTCTTTCATGCCCCATGAGGACCAGATCATTTCCTTTCGCGGAAAAGGTTTATCGTCCGAGGACAGTGGACATCGCACGGAACAGGTAGCACACTGGTAACACTTTTTCAGCGTGTCGCCTCCTGCCCCTTTCAGGTATTTAATAAAACTCAAATCGGGTTGAACGTTCATCTTTTGCCTCCTGCAATCTTATCAGTATTCGCCTGACGGCGTTAATTCAAAATCAGTGCCGGGTTGTCTGATTGCAAACAACCCGTCTTGATAAAACACAGGTTAGAAGCCTTTAAACGGATTCGGTCCCATCTCCACGATCTCTTCTACAAAATCGTTAAGGATTTGTGGGATCTTGTCGTAATCAGTAATGGCAACCTGTTCTGCGGCACAACGTTCCGACTCGAGTCCGAGGGTAGAAAGCGTGTCGCCGATATTTTCCATACGTGTGTTGGCGATTTCAGAGCCTTTGACAAAATGGCACTGGTAGTCGTCCCCGTAAGTACAACCGAGCAGCATGGCACCATCCATTCCGGCAGATAGCGCATCACGGATCCAGGCCATATTGACTGAACCGAGACAGCGAACCGGGATGAAGCGGATCATGTGATTAATTCCGTTGCGTTTCATTCCGGCCATATCAAGTGCCGGGTAGGCGTCGTTCTCGCAAACGAAGACAACGATACGTAGACGATCATCGTCCTCTTCAGGTACCTCGACGGATTTGATCATGGATCCGATCAGATCGATATTGTAATCCGTAAATCCGATAATACGTTCCGGACAGGACCCCATGCAAGTACCGCAGCGACGACACCGGGTATTGTTGGGCAGCGGGGTTCCTTTCTCGTCATCATCAAGGGCACCGAACGGACATTCCACAGTACAGCGTTTACACTGGGTACAGCGCTGCATGAAGAAATCTGGCCAGGTCTTATCTCCGGAACGGGGATGTACCGCTACGCCACGATCGGTCGATTCAAGACATTGGATTGCTTTGAGAGCGGCACCAGTTGCATCGTCGATCGTCTCTTCAATGGTTTCCGCTTTGCGGACACCACCGCAGGTGTACACGCCAGTTCTTCTGGTCTCGTATGGAAAACAGATAAAATGTGAGTCTGCATAACCATCGAAGAGATCCAGATCAGAAAAGGCCGGCCCCTGACGATAAGCCAGGTTTATGGTATCCTCATCTTTAGTGGTCGGTACCATACCAGCGGCCAGAACAACCATGTCCACATCTAATGCCAGGTCTTCACCAAGAAGTGTGTCTTCTGCCGTCACCGTCAACTTGCCACCGTTCTCTTCAACCTTGGTGACCGCTGCTTTGGTCAGAAAAATGCCGTCGTTCTGCTGGGCACTTTTATAAAAAAGTTCCTGGCTTCCCGGTGTGCGCATATGCTGATACAGAACAAAGGCTTTTCCCTCTTCATTATCCTCACACACATACTGGGCCTGCTTCAGAGCAACCATTGAGGTTACTGAGTTACAATAAGGAAAATCTTTGTCATTTTCCTTACCACCCGGGCTCTGAATAAAAGCTACACTTTCGGGCACTTTGCCTTCCTTGGCAAGTTTTTCAAATTCAGCGTTGGTGACCACGTTTTCAAGTGCTCCATACCCGAGATGCTCATATTCTGAAACATCGGCAGGAATCCAGCCGGTGGCCAGAACCACAGCCCCGTGAATTTCGGCGCCCTCGTCAGTGGCCATATAATCATGCAGACCGGCGTTGGGGTCTTCCATCTCGCCTTTTTCTATCTGGTCGCGTTCTTCTACGGTCACTTGGGCAGGTGCATCCCAATCGGTCTGGGTTCCGGTAGCTTTCATCGACACCTTGAACGCTCCCGGAGCACCGGCGATACGTGCTACTTCGGTACCCGTCTTGACGGTAATTCTGCTGTCGCTTTCAACCTCTGAAACTAAAGAGGCCACCGGATTATCTTCAAGATCGGTCCACGGTGATTTGGTCGGGAAAGACTTTCTCCAATTCAAGGCTTTGCCGCCAAGGCTGTCATCTTTTTCAACCAGGGTTACTTCATAGCCTGCTGCGGCGGCTTCTTTGGCAGCCGTCAGTCCGGCGATCCCGCCACCCATGACCAAAATATTCCTGCTCAGGTTCTCAAGCTGATGCGCTTCCGGCAGCTCGGTCTTCTGAGCCTGGGTACACGCCATGCGCATGTAATCACCAGCTGTCTCCATCAAGAATTCAGCGGCCTCGGCATGGGGCTCCTCACCTTCACCCGGTTTAGCTTCGGCCCAGACCACCTGCTCACGCAAATTGGCCCTGACGGTAATCTTATCTTCACCAAAATCAAACTCGTTCTGCATTACCCTCGGCGAACAGGCTCCAACAACAACCGTGTTAACACCTTCAGCAATATCATTTTCGATCAACGCGCGTCCATCCGCACCGCACAAATACTCTGCGGTTTTACACTCCATGGACATTTCGCCGGTTACAACCTCAGCAAGCGCATCCATATCAAGCGCGTCGCCGATGCCGCAACCAGAACACAAGTAGGCGCAATATTTTTTATCCATTGTTCATTACCTCCTGGAAACCTGAATTGCCTTCAAGGCAGCGGCGGTGGATGATTGAGTTGTGGTTACAACGTCAGCAGCTTTCTTGGCACAGCCCGCTCCAATAATTCCGTTCTCGTAGTCGCTGATCACAAAACTGTTTTCATCAAGCGTTACCCCTGCTGGTGCTCCTCCTTCACTGAGAGAAGGCTGCATACCGGTGGCCAGTACAGCCAGATCGACTTTCTGCTCGACTTTTGTACCGGATACCGCATCTTCGGCAACAACGGTTACCCCGTCACCGTCAACAACGATATCTGCGACCTTGCCTTTAATAAAGAAGGCATTCTCATCAGCCATCAGCTTCTCACGGAATTTTTCATATTTTCCAGGAGTTCTCAGATCGATGTAAAATACATATATTTTAGCTTCCGGATACTGCTCCCTGATGTAATTCATTTGCTTGAATGTGGCCATACAGCATATGTAGGAACAATATTCCAAATGATTCTCATCACGTGATCCTGCACACTGGACAAAACCGATTGATTCAATCTCTTTGTCGGAACCGGGAATGACAATTTTACCACCGGTGGGTCCACTTGGAGCTGCCATGCGCTCGATCATCATATTGGTGACGATGGCCTCTGATTGATCGTAGTTAAGATTATCCATCTTAACTGGATCATAGGGCTGCCAGCCTGTAGCCCAGATGATCGAAGCCACATTGAAGGTGATTGTTTCAGTCTGCATATCCAGATCGACTGCATCATATTTACATGATGCTTTCACCGCTTCGGCACCGTCAGCTGTAAGTCCTTCCTTAGCTATAACATAACGTCTCGGAAAAGCCATCTCATGTGGTAGATACGCTGCCTTGCACTTATCCATGCCAAAGTTGAACGGATTATCGATCTCATCAGCACAGGCTGCAGAGCAGTCGCCGCAGGCAGTGCAGTTACTGTTTACATAGCGGGGGGCAATTTCAACACTCACTTCGTAATTGCCCGGGCCACCGCTCACCGAACTCACACTTGCCATGGTATAGGTTCGTATTTTACGGTTATTCTTGACCCGTTTAAAATTTATTTCCAGACCGCAGCTGGGCGGACACATTTTCGGGAAATACTCGTTTAACTGAGCGACACGTCCCCCAAAATAGGGGCTCTTGTCGATAAGAAACACTTCGTTCCCGACTTCGGCGGCTTCAAGTGCTGCTGTCAGCCCACTTATTCCTCCGCCTACGACCAAAATTGCACCACCGGTGCCTTGCTCGTCAGTCATACCATTCCTCCATTGTTACGCTTATATATTGTCCTTTTGACAGGAGCAGTTTCTCGTAAAGAGAAAAAAACTTCTATCAATTATTCAACGTTTCAGGATACTTTGTTGCCG
>JAQYVS010000287.1 GCA_030145365.1 Desulfofustis sp.
CATTTCTGGTGATTGCACCGGTGGGGCAGATGGTCTCACAGAGATGACAGTCACGACAGGTGGCGCAGGAGAGGCAGCGATCCGCCTGATTCTGTTCGGTGGAACCTTTGCTTTCAGGATTGTAATGGGTAATGGTCAAAGCCTGCTGGGGAATGAGTTGTTTTGCAAAAGGCTGCCACTCTTCTCCCTTGATTTCCGCGAGAACACATTCCGCGGCATTTTTCCCTGCGCCCAGCGCATCTGTGGCGAGACCTGGTTTTTCAACATCACCAATGGCCAGAATAGTCCCATCTGAAGTTTTATGTCCCCGATCCGTCTTAATCCAGTCAGCTCCTCCAACATTCAGAGTTTGTACGGACTTTGGCAGAAACGGCAGGGATGGAACATCGCCGATTGAGATGAATATCGTCTGAGCCGGTATGAGCTCTCCCTCAGTGGTTATCAATCCCTCATTGGTGACCTCTTTGGTCATTACCGGCCATTTGAAACCGGCACCGAGTGTTTCGGCAGCTTCCCTTTCCTTACCGAAAGACAGCGGCTTCTGAATATCGACAAGAGTTACTTTATCCGCTCCGAGCCGGTAAGCTTCGCATGCCACATCGCAACCCACATTTCCTGCTCCGATGACAACGACTTCTTTGCCGATGTTCATCTTGTCTTTGCCTTTGGCCTCTTTTAGAAAATCGAGAGCAGGGATTACCCGTTCATGTCCCGGAAAAGTAAGTCTTCTTGGTTCGTGGGTTCCAACGGCAATAACCACATAATCAAATTCATTCTGCAATTGCTCAAACTTTGCAGAACTCATTTCAACATCGAGATTTACATGAATATTTGAAAGCGAGGTGAAGCGTTTGATCTCTTCATCCCATATTGCCTGGGGAAGCCTTTCCCAGGGTACTACCTGGGCCAGTTTTCCACCCAGTCTTGTATCACGTTCAAAAATATGGGCTTCAACACCACCGATGGCAAGCTGCCAGGCAGCGTTGAGCCCTGCCGGCCCACCACCGATAATTGCTACTTTCTGGTCTAAGGAATCGGCTTCAGTCGGTGGTTCAAAATCTGCTACGGCACGGCCTAACACTTGCATTTCAATGGATCCGTCGACCCCGGTCCGGGTACAGTTCTCCATGCAGAGATTGGGGCAAACTGCCCCGCAAACTGAAGCGGGCAAGGGGGTATAGCTAAGTATCAGTTCGTACGCTTCGTGTATTTTCCCTTCTCTGATCAAGCGTAAACGCTCGACCGTGGGAATATGGATAGGACAATAATAGGTACATGGCGCTGCCGATTCGTTGTTGGACCACCAGGGAGCCCTGCGTCTCAGGTCTCCAGTTTCAATAGCACCGATGGCTGAGCGGTCAAGACCGGGGGAAAGATCTCGTAAAGGATCCCCACCGCCGAAGGCCTTGTTCCAGAACTCTTCTCTGAACTGAGCCATCGGCATTGGCCCGGACCACATAAGGGCTCGTTCCTGTGGGGTAACCGATTTTAGAACTTGCCATTCCTCACGAACGGTAAGCGTTTTCAGCAGATCAGAGCGGCGTATTCTTTTTAAATACGTTCGGATATTATCCAGCAGCCACTGCCATTGTTCATCATCTGGAGTGTCTAGCTTGGCATTGGTTTTAGCATATGAACCGTCATCTTCACCGCGGAAATAGATGAGTCCTCCAACCATGCCGACACAGGGCCGATAGCCGATGACGTTATCCTCGTTTTTCGGCTCTATTCCGCAGACAACCGCTATTCCGCCGCAATTGAATTCGGCAAATGAATCGCCCGCTGATCCCAGTACCCAGAGTTCCGGTTTGGAATACTCGGGATTCCATTTGGTCATGGTCAGGCCCCGGGCACCGATGGAGCCGCCTATAAAGACCTTGCCTGCCGCCATTGCGTTACATACACCGTTGGTGGCGTCACCGAGTACGGTGATCTCGGCACCGATGTTTAAGTAACCAACATCGTCTGATACCGATCCTTCACAAACAATGGTTGTTCCCGGCATCCCCATGGAACCGAGGCGCTGACCGCACGGGCCTTTGACCTGCAGGTGCAGCCCATCCTCGCGGTACAGTCGAATGCCGATATTGTGCTGTCCGTATGATTTCAGCGACAGTTTTGATTTTTCAGCGGCAGCCTCACGGACCATGTACTCAAAGTCCATGGAATTGATCCGGACACCTTTTTTGTCAAGACCTTTTATAACCTTCATCGCCACAAAAGAACTCCTTATCTAAGACAGCGTAAAATCACTTTTACGTGGTTTGCATTAACAGACATATTTAATCTGCAGCCGATCGGCGGCGTCTTTATCATTAGTTCCAATAGCATCTGACATGCCGATAGGCAGACTTTGAGATCTGCCGAGCGGAGCCATGATTTTCTTAACGTCTGTCTGTATCGCCATGAACGTGTCGGCAACCCGTTGAGCCACTTGGTCTGGATCCAGGCGACGATACAGTTTTGGATTCTGACTGGTGATTCCTTTCGGGCAGATGCCGACGTTGCAGACGTTACATCGATTCTGCTCATTACCCAGGCAACCGGCGGTGGCCTGCATGATATATTTCCCGATGTGGACAGCACTGGCTCCCAGCATGATCATCGCCAGGCCGTTCTGGGCCGCGTTACCGTTTTTACCGATTCCTCCTGCTGCATAGATCGGGACCTCGTTCTGCATGCCCTGGGCTGCCAGATCCAGATAACATTCGCGTACGTTTGAGGCCACAGGGTGTCCGGTTGCATCCATGGAAACGTTGTAGGCCGCACCGGTACCGCCGTCGATGCCATCGATCAGAAGGCCTCCGGCATAGGGGTTGCGAACCAGGTTGTTGAGAACAGATTTAGCGGAAGTCGAGGCGGATATTTTGGGATACACCGGTACCTTGTGATCAAAGGCCATTGACAGGGTCTGGATCATCTTCATGACACTTTCTTCAATGGAATAGAGCGTTTGATGAACCGGAGGTGACGGCAGATCTACGCCTTCCGGGACGCCGCGCAGACGGGCGATTAATTTGGAGACTTTGTACCACATCAACAGCCCCCCGTCGCCCGGTTTGGCTCCCTGGCCGTATTTGATTTCGATGGCCGCCGGGTCACACTGCATTTCAGGAATTGCTCTGATGATTTCGTCCCAGCCGAAATAACCCGAAGCAATCTGCAGAATGATATATTTCAGGTATGGACTCCTGAGTACCCATGGAGGACACCCACCCTCACCGGTGCACATGACCACGGGAATTCCAAGCACTTCATTACAGTAAGCGACGCCTTGGAGCAGGCCGAGCCACATATTCGGAGATAGTGCACCGAACGACATCGAGCCGATGATAAACGGGAATACTTCCCTGGTCGGTGGTATCCAGCCGCCGTTTACCGTACGTTTGAGATATTCGTCGGGCGAAAGGATTCTACCGATGGTCGTTGACACGGTGAATTCATGTCTGCCGGCGTCAAGGGCAGGGTCGGTCAGCATGGAAATACGATCGAACATAATTCGATCCAGCAGGGTTGGCCCTGCCGAATTTCTTCGGCCGCCGCGTTTGTATGCTTCACCTTTCTGGTTGTTCAAAAACAGCGTTCGGTTTTCAACTGAATTGGGGACCGGCGTGATTGCCTCATTGGGGCAGACCATGGCGCACATTCCACAGCCAATACAGCTGTGCTGCATATCGGTGCGCTGTCGAATGCCGACAAAGGTGCGATATTCGCTGCCCCGCTTTTTACTCAGAACCTCTAGATTGGGCACCCGCTGCCGTCGATAGGTAAGATGCAAACACTCTTTCGGGCAGACACTGGTGCATTGACCGCAGAGGGTACAGCGGTCCTCGCGGTGCTGAATAATCCAGGGCAGGTCGTGATAAGTTAAGCTGCTAGGTTCAATGGGAATTGATCGTACTGGGACCATATTTTCAGTTCCTTTCTATCGGGTGGAATAATAACAGTGTGCTCTCTCATGGGTTGAAAATCGAGTTTAGGATCGCGATCAGGGACCATCGCATCGACGCCGCACATTTCTGAGGCAATCGCCCACACACCTTCTCTGCCTCCAACGGTTGCAGGCCGGAGTTTCTTCTGGTCCATAACCAGTAGACAGGTTTCATCTGGAAGGGTGCCGATAACAGCGTTGGGCCCATCTATAATCAAACGCCGACAGACGTTGCGAAGCCCTTTGAGAAAATCTCCCTGGGGATGCTTCTCGAGTTCTGCCAGGCTGAGCGGCGTAATAACATGTTTATAGGCTTCAAGCGGTAGTTTGAGTTGTTTCAGGGTGTAATGCAAAATATGGGTGAATACCTCTGAATCACTTTGATATCCCATATATCCAGGGAATGATCTACCTAACAGCCAGTCTCGAATCGGTACAAAGGCGGTATTTTCACCATTGGTCATGGTGGAGATGCCCTGTATGAAAAACGGATGGCAGGCATAGAGGTTAATCCCGTAATTGGTATTCTGGCGTCCCTGGGCCATACAGACCCTGGATTTAATCTGACCGTCGTGCAGACTGAGCATGTTGCCGATTTGCAAGGGCCAGCCAACTTCCTTGATCATCGCCACATCGGGCCAGAATGAAAATACCGATAGATCGCCGCCGTGTTCCTCTCCGTCTTTTCGTAAAGCCAGCCTGGTCGCCATCAACTCAGGTTCTCGCTCTTCCATTGGAGCACCTGAAAACTGCTCGGGCATCCGGTAAGCTCGGACAAAGTACCGGAAACGAGCTTTACCCTTCATGAATTTGCGCTCCATGGCAAATTTGTGGTCGTATTTCAGCTCATAGCCACGATCTTCCATGAATGCATCCAAGCGATTAAAGGCTTTTCTGCTTTCTGCAATTCCTGAGAGGATCGGAAACCTCGGATTGTATTTGAAGTCCTCAAATTCCATTCCCCGCAAAAGAAGTCCGAGGCCTGAGCCGTCATAACCTTCTTTCATGGCCTCCATTGCCTTGAGAACCTCATAGGGGGAGAAAGGATCGTTGGCTGTCTTTAAAGCTAATCGGCACATCTGTAGCTCTCCTGATGAGTTACAAGTCACCTGATGGCGACTATATCAATAAGTGGTAGAAAGCGAACCGCAGGTGGGGTACTTCCAGCCAGCTGGTAATAAAACAATTACGGAGCCACAAAAAATACACAAAATGGCGATTACCGTCAAGTGGCGGCATTCTTCCTCAAAGGTCAAAGGACAAGGAGAATGAGTGTGGACGGGCAGACTGACAGCAGAAATAAGGAGTTATTGCTGTAAGAGAAAATGTTACATAACCCCTCAGTTAATTTTATTTACTATGGGGTTCTATGGGGAACAGCTATTTGGTAATGTTACCGAGATTTTTTACTTTGTCGATCTGGTCCTTGACTTCGGCGACTTCTTTGACTCCGGGTATATCGTTGATTAAATCCTTGCCGCCTTCTTCAACATCGTTGATTCCACTTTTGAAAGAGGAAATCGCTTTACCAAGACCTGAACCAATCTCCGGCAGTTTTTTGCCACCGAAAACAAGAAAGGCAATTCCTAGAATAACAATGAGTTCCGGCGTTCCGAGTCCAAACATGGGTATTTTCTCCAGAAAGAGGTGGCGGGCGGGGTTAGCTTTTGGTGGTCTCGTCTTTTTCCTGATCGTCCGTGTCGATGCTCTTCTTATCTTCCTTGCTGGTTGCTTCTTTAAAATTCTTTATACCTTTGCCAATACCTGAGCCAATTTCTGGCAGTTTACCTGCCCCGAAAATAATGACAATAATAACCAGTATAACGATGAGTTCCGGCATTCCCAATCCGAACATATGTGTACCTCAAATAAGCTGTATTATTAAACTCTGTTTAAAAACAGATGCATCATCTACTCTGGGGCTGAATGTAGAGCAGTATTATCAGAAAGTCAAGCAAGGTCATCCCTACCCCCTGGCTCCAGTCTTTTCTTTTATCTTAAGCACCTTTTGAGAAATTTTCTTCATCTCTCCGATGACTTTTTCTTCATCGATGCTCAGCAATTGCCGATTTTTCATCACTAATCGGCCGTTGATGATCGAGTGGATGACATCACTCCCCCGAGCGCAATATACCAGGTGAGAGGGGATGTTGTAGATTGGAGTGAGATGCGGTTGATCCAGGTCCAGTACGATTAGATCTGCTTTCTTGCCGTCTTCTAAGGTTCCGATCTGCTGCTCTGCAGCCAATGCCGAAGCACCGCCCATGGTGCCGCAGTGCAATGTGGTTTCAGCGTTCATAACGGTTGGGTCCAGGGCTGCGACTTTATGTACTTTGGCCACACTGCTCATTTCGGAAAACATATCAACGTCATTGTTAGAGGCGGGGCCATCAGTACCGAGCGAGACGGTAATCCCCTGTTCCAAGAGTTCAGGAACCGGGGCCGTACCGGAGGCAAGTTTCATGTTGGATTCAAGGCAATGACTTACCTTTACCTGATATTTCGCAAGTGTTGCAATTTCATCGGGATTCAGCTTCACACAATGTGCTGCCAGTAAGCGTTCATTCAGCAGGCCTAATTTCTCAAGATGCTGGACCGGAGTTACACCGTATTGCTTCAGGCAGGTATCAACTTCCGAATCGGTTTCAGAGAGGTGAATAACAAATAGAGCATTGTATTCCAGCGCCAGTTTTCCGCAGGCTTCAAGCAGTGACGGGGCGCAGGTGTATACACTGTGCGGATCAACACTGATGGTAATCAGGGGATGCTTTTCATAGTGCTCAAATAATTCGCTTACGTAGCTGAAACCGTTTTCAAGCGTACCATATGACGGTGAGGGGAAATCATATAAGGCTTCGCCCAGCCAGGCGCGAATCCCTGTTTCGTCCACGGCCCGGGCTACCTCTTTGGCAAAAAGATACATATCGCAGAAACTGGTGGTTCCCGATTTTATCATTTCGGCAATGGAGAGCAGGGTCGATTGATAGACCATTTCTGAATCCAGTTCGGCTTCCACGGGAAAGATATGTTCCTGAAGCCAGACCATCAATGGCAGATCGTCGGCAATCCCTCGAAGATAACTCATCGGTGCATGGGTATGAGTATTGATGAGGCCAGGCATGAGCAGACCGGCCGGTTCATGCAGTTCAGGAGTCTGGGGAAATTGCTGCAACAACTCGTTCCGGCTGCCGATTGCGAGAATGGTATCGTTGCAAATTGCTACAGCTCCATCTTTGATTCGATCCCGATGAAGCCAGGTGGGCAGCACATACCTTCCTGAGACAATAAGGTCCGCCTGATTGGTAGTATTTTTCATGGCAGTTGTAGCTCTTCTATTCTCTGAATAAACTCAGTGATCAACTTCTCCAGCCTCGATGAAGCCTTGGCAGCTTCTGCGATGATGTCTTCGAGTAAAATCGGCTGGAAATTGTCCGGATCGTTTACATTGGCCACAACGGATAAGCCCAGCACCTGCATGGAACCGTGGAGAGCGACAATGACCTCTGGTACAGAGGACATGCCGACGGCGTCGGCCCCGGATTCTCTGAGCCAACGGGTTTCTGCCGGTGTTTCAAGACTTGGTCCGGGAATACAGACGTAAGTGCCGGTGACCACTTTTTCTATATTGCAGGCATCAGCACAATTCAGCACTGTTTTTATCAGTTTCGGCTTGTAAGGCTCAGAAAGATCTGGAAACCGAGGTCCCCACTCGTCCACATTTGGCCCGCGTAATGGATTTTCGCCCAGGAAATTGAGGTGATCGCGTATCACCATGATGGTTCCCGGCTGAAAAAGCGGATTCAATCCGCCGGCTGCGTTGGTGATAATCAGCGTCTTAACTCCCAGAACCTGGAGTACTCTGACTGGTAGAGTTATTTCACGGGTGGAATAGCCTTCATAGAAATGAAATCTGCCGGAAAGAGCAATTAATCGGTGAGAGCCGAGGTGGCCGATGATCAATTTACCTTGATGGCTGGCTACCGTTGACTGGGGAAAAAAAGGAATATCCTCGTAGGGGATAACGTGTTCGGCTTCGATTCTATCAGCCAAATTGCCCAATCCTGTTCCAAGTTGGAGGACAGTATTGGGTATTTCATGAGTAAAACGTTTTATATAAGAGGCGGCCTGGCTAACCTGTTCAACATAGGAGACATTGTCCCGGTTCATGACTTGCTGATACCATGCTGTACTATATAGGCCATAATGTCGTTCCGGTCACAGTCCATGATTTCACAACGAGTGGGACGATCTTCCAGATCTGAGAGAACTGGCGGCACTTCAGCTTGAGTTCCTGTGGCTTTTTCCACCGTAGCTCCAAATTTCGCCGGATGAGCCGTTGCCAGACAGATTACCGGTACGCCCAGGTCCTGATGCTGCTCGGCTGCCCGAATGCCAACGGCCGTGTGCGGGTCGAGTATATAGTGATGTTCCTTGTGATAGCGTGAAATTGTTTCCAGAACTTCTTCCTCGGATATTGTTGAGGCAACAAAATCCCGCTTGATATGGGACATATAATCCTGTAGATACAGCTTCCCGTCGACACTGAATTTCAGCATGGCCTCTCGAACCAGGTCCGGCTCACAGTCCATGAGATAGTAGAGGTAGCGTTCAAAATTGGAAGCTGCCTGAATGTCCATCGAAGGTGAAGATGTGCTCATTACCTCACCCAGCGAGTAATCACCGCTATTGACAAACCTGGACAGGATATCATTTGAATTACTGGCCAGGATCAGTTTGCTGATACACCCTTCAGGCAACATTTTTTTGGCAATGTAACCGGCAAAAATATCACCGAAATTTCCGGTGGGTACGGAAAAAGCCGCAGCCCGATGTTTCTCATGTCCGGAGATGTGCAGACAGCTGAAAACATAATATACGACCTGGGCGAGAATTCTTGCCCAGTTGATAGAGTTTATCGCTCCCAAATGGTAGCTGTTTTTAAATTCAACGTCGCCGAAAATGCCTTTGACAAGTGCCTGGGCATCATCAAATGTCCCGTTAACCGCAATGTTGAAGACATTGGAATCGCTAACGGTTGTCATCTGTTTTTCCTGGACCTCACTGATACGATTGTGCGGATGCAGGATAAAGATATTTATGCGCTCTTTGCCTTTGACGCCATGAATTGCCGCACTGCCGGTATCTCCGGAAGTGGCGCCGATGATATTCAAAAATGTGTCATCACGCTTCAGGAGATAGGTGAAAAGGTTTCCTAAGAACTGAAGAGCAATATCTTTAAAGGCCAGTGTCGGCCCGTGAAACAGTTCGAGTATGTGTATTCCATCAATGTGAACAAGTGGAGTAACCTCGTTGTGGCTGAATGAGGCATAAGAGTCGCTAATCAACGATTTAAGATCCGAGTTTGGTATATCGTCGATAAATCGGGACATGATCTCAAAAGCCAGATCACTGTAGCTGAGGTCCTGCCAGGACTCAAACGTTGCCCGATCGATTCTTGGAATGGCGCGGGGGAGCAGCAGTCCCCCGTCTTCAGCCAGACCGGTCAGAACAGCTTGAGTAAAAGAAAGTGATGATGTGGTTCCACGTGTACTGAGATATTGCATAGAATTACCACTGTCTCGTTTGAGTCTTTTCGGTGGTTGTCGGCCGTGCTGTCGTCCGTATGGCCGAAATTGGAATGTGACTGAAGTGTTCAGAAAGGAAGTTCGACACGGGGGGCGTCGTGCCACAATCCTTCCAAATCATAGAAGCCTCGCTGTTCATGGTAAAAAACGTGAACAACAACATCATTAAAATCCAGCAACACCCACTTACCTTCGGAAAGACCTTCCGCCCGACTGGTATTTATACGTTTTGAACGCAGCTCGTTCTCCATACTTTCAGCAAGAGCTTGAACATGGCGCGTGGATCTGCCACTCATTATAACAAAAAAATCGGTAAATGAGGACATCTTCCGAACATCAAGTATGGTGATATCCTCGCCTTTGCTTTCAGCACCAATCTCTGCACAAAGGGTTGCCAATTGCTGCCCATCGAAAGATTGGTATTCTTTTTTTATTTGTTTCATGTCTCTCTTATGGTGCTAAAGCGATGGCGTGTCAACTCTTTTTCCTGCTTTTTCCGGTTCTTCTCGGCGGAAATTCGAAGGTGATTTTACCTTTTTTGTCAAGAAGTAAGTAGGCATCGAATTTCTTCCGTTTTTTTGAAATAAAACCGGTAATAAGAGCAGTCTTGCCATCTTTTAGAAGCTGTTGGATATTTTCGGTTGATATGTTTTTCGACAGAATGACTTTACTGATTCTCAAACCGTTTTTATCATCACCGCCGATGGCAGATTCCGACATATATCCGGACGGAGTTTCGTAGACCGGACTTTGATCGACGGGGGACACCCCCAGAGAACCGTTTTTCTTGACCTCTTCAATATCAAGGCCGGCGGTGGAATCGGGAAAGAGAAATTCAACTTTCTGATTTGTCAATTTAATTGATGCAACAAACGGTTTTCCTTTTTTTGAACGAAAATCACCAAACGGTCCGATGGTTTCTCCTGTGATCAGCTGAACGATTTCTGTTTCCTGCATGATTCTGCCACCCAGAATTTTTCGGATTGTGATCTGTTCATCCTCACTGATGTAAGCGGTCGGAGTTTCCTGAAAAACAATGGAGTTTACCGGGCTGAATTTGGCTTCTTTCCCTTCTGGTGTATAGTTTTTTATGCGCAAGGTGATCTGCTCGGTCAGATCACGAATCTCTTTCATAAAGGTTGGCCTGGTTAGGGTGCCTTTAAGAATCTGGCTGAGCTTGTATTCCCATTCACCGGTCATTTCCGGTGAAGCCAGAACGTCAATTTTCATGGCCTCAAGCAAAGACAGCAATTCAAAAGCCTTGCCTGTCGGGGTCAATTCCCTTCCTTCTCTGACCAGATATTTATCTTTAATCAGTTTTTCGATAATTGAGGCTCGTGTAGCTGGAGTTCCCAGCCCACGCTCCTTCATGGCTTCGGCCAGTTCGTCGTCATTCAGCATTTTCCCTGAATGTTCCATCGCCGATAACAGGGTTGCTTCACTAAAGCGTGGTGGCGGCTTGGTTTCCTGATCAATCTGCTCGATAGAACTGCAGGTAACTGAGGTACCAGCGGGGATCGGGTCAATGATGCCTTCCCCTTTCTCCTTTTTCCCGGCCAGATAGACGGCCTTCCATCCCGGATCTTTGAGAATATTGCCTTCGGTTAAAAATGATTCGTTCTCAACAACTGAAATTCTTTTTGTCTTCAGATAGCGGGCAGGCGGAAAAAAGACTGCCAGAAAACGCTGAACCACCATGGTGTATATTTTCAGTTCAGCTTCACTCAAATTTGAGGGAAGTTTACTGGTTGGAATTATCGCATGATGGTCCGAGACTTTTGCATTGTTGAATATTCTCGGATTAGGCTTGATATACTTATTTTTAATAATCGTTTCTGCATGGGAGCCAAGGGTCCAGTTCTTCTGACTGGTTGTCAGTGACCGAGCTGTTTTCTGATAATCGTCTGGCAGGTAGCGAGAGTCGGTTCGCGGGTATGTCAGTAACTTATGCCTTTCATACAGTGCCTGGGCTATTGATAACGTGTTCTGGGCCGAAAATCCGAATCGGGAGTTGGCCTCACGCTGCAGGGCGGTCAGATCGTAGAGCTGGGGAGGAGCTTGTTTTGTTTCTTTAACGCTGTCTGTAACTGACGCGGGTTTGCCGCTGCAGGCAGCTGTAATCGCCCGGGCTTTGGCGAGATCCCAGATCCGGTCTGCACGGCTGTCGGGATCGGACTTGTTTTTCTTGAATGAGGCATCGATCCACTTTCCGTTGTACTGCGATTCGCTATAAGCGAAGGTCGCATGCAGGTTGAAATAGCCCCTAGGCTTGAACTCCAGTCGCTCCCGTTCCCTTTTAACAAGAAGGGACAAAGTCGGTGTCTGGACTCTGCCGCATGGTGTCTTGAAAAACCCACCAAATCTAGAGTTATAGGCAGTCATGCCCCTGGTTGCATTGATGCCGATAAGCCAGTCTGATTCGGAACGGCACAGAGCTGTATCCTCAAGCGGCACCATTTCTTCGTTTTCTCTGAGCGATGAAAACCCCTTCTTAATGGCGTCATTGGTCATCGACTGCAGCCAGAGTCGCTTCAATTCTTTTTTCGCAACCGATTTGTTCCAGACATAGCTCATGATGTATTTGAATATGAGCTCTCCTTCCCGACCAGCATCACAGGCGTTGATAATCGTCGTGACATCTTTTCTTCTAATCAGTTTCTGCAGGGCGTTAAATTGGCTTTTAGTGCCATCCAATATCTTAAGTGAAAAAGTATCGGGCAGGATAGGCAAATCCCCCATACGCCATTTCTGGTATTGAGGATTCATTTCTTCCGGATAACAAATCGAGACCAGATGCCCTACAGCGTACGAAACGATGTAACCGCTGCTCTCGTAATGGGTCCGGGTCTTTTTAAACGAACCGGGAAGCACCTTGGTCAAATCAGCAGCTACACTGGGCTTCTCGGCGATTATTAATGTTTTATCAGTCATAGTTTTAACGCTATCCGGCCAGATCATGAACAATTTGATTGTATCTCAGTCTGTCGCTTCCGGCCAATTCTCAGGTTGATTTGTGAGACGTTGTATTAATC
>JAQYVS010000328.1 GCA_030145365.1 Desulfofustis sp.
CCGCGGTGAGTAATTAACATCTTATTTTAATCTTGAAAGGTCTCAAAATGTCTCATCAACTCGTTGTGCCAAGAATAGCCGTGGGGCAACACGGCTGGCGCGTTACATTTGCCGGTATGGGAATTAATTTGGCTTTGGGTATTCTTTATACATGGAGTGTTATCAGTAAGGGTATTCCGGATGAGTGGGGATGGAACGAAACACACAAGGTCTTGCCCTATATGTTCTGCTGTTTAATATTTTCTCTTGTTATGGTGCCAGCAGGAAGAATGCAGGATAAAATCGGCCCTCGCAGCGTTGCCGCAATGGGCGGCATTCTTGTCGGCATCGGATTCATTATTGCCAGTATGACAACTACGCTGATTGGTTTCATCATTGGCTTTGGTGTTCTTGCAGGGGCTGGTATCGGATTCGGTTATGCCTCGGCAACCCCTCCGGCAGTGAAGTGGTTTCCTGCTTCAAAAACAGGGATGATTGCCGGTATCGTCGTATCCGGTTTCGGTTTGGCTTCTGTTTATGCAGCACCTTTGGCAAAATGGCTTACCATGCAGTATGGTCTCCAAAAAACGATGCTTATTCTGGGTCTGGGCTTTTTGTTCCTGATTACAGGTGTTAAAACTATACTTACACCACTGTGGTTTGGCCTGTCACAGATGCTGCAGGCACCCGACCCTGACCTGCTCCAACTCAAATATATGAAAGATTATCTGGCGGGCAAGGATGAAAAAGAAGTGACTGCTGCCGTTCATGACAAGGACAACCTGACTCCGAAGGAAATGCTCTGTACAGTGCAGTTTTATATGCTGTGGTTTATGTATGCCTGCGGAGCTGGGGCAGGACTGATGATTATCTCGAAGCTAGCCGCCATTGCCAGTCTGCAGGCAGGCATTTCTCTGGGCTTTCTCCTTGTTGCCGTTCTTGCTATCGGTAATGGCGGAGGAAGGATACTGGCTGGTATGCTGAGCGATAAGATCGGAAGAAAGGCCACGATGTTTATTTGCTTTGTGTTGCAGGCGATCTTGATTTTCCTGCTTTCAAAAGCCAGTGTAGAAAACTTTCTCGGAACAGTTCCTGCGATGGCAATCATTTCTGCGCTTATCGGCGCCAACTACGGTTCGAACCTCGCGCTTTTTCCGTCCATCACCAAAGACTTTTACGGTTTGAAGAATTTTGGTATGAACTACGGTCTGGTATTTACTTCCTGGGGTGTAGGCGGATTTATACTTGCGTTTATCGCCGGTAAGATGTACGACGAGTATCAAACATTTAATATCGCATACTACAGCGCTTCGGCGTTGCTGGTTCTTGCCGCGATCATGGTTTTCTTCCTGAAACCTCCCCGCCACCTCGAGAAGTAGCCATCTTATTTTCTAAACCTAAAGCGGCATTGGTCCTGACGGATTAATGCCGCTTTTTTATCTATAACCTTCAGGGGCGTCGGTTCGCATCCCACAAGTCGCCGTCTATTGAGAGGCTCCATAAGGACTTTCAAAAGCAGTGGATCGCTGAACTTTTAAAAGTTGCATAGACCTTTGCACCGATTTTAATCTTCAATTCCTTAAAGGAAGCATGGGTGATCAACGCGGTCAGGATCATCTCACCTGATGAAACGTGCACCGCCATGAAAGGATTATAATGATCTAAATCTATCACCTGACATCTGAATTGATTTCTGGCGCTGCTTTCAAAAGGTTCTTGGGACAGAAGAATTTCTTCCGGTTTGATCCAGATATGAGACATTGAATCTTCCCCTGAGTCGACATGAATCCGCTGGCCCGGTGCAAGACACACCCCACCTTTATCCCTGACGACCGGCAAAATGTTCCTCATGCCCAAAAATCTGGCAACATCCGGGTCAGAAGGCTCACGAAACAGTTCGGCCCGGGGAGCGATTTGTCGGATTTTCTTGTCAAGCATGACACAAAT
>JAQYVS010000335.1 GCA_030145365.1 Desulfofustis sp.
GGCTTCACGCATTACTTCAACGGGAAAACGTTTGGAGACAGCAACGAGTTTGATATCCTCGGGGTTTCTGTTGCAATGGCTTGCGACTTGCGAGATCGTTTCTCGTATCTTGTGGATATTTTCCTGTATCATATGAGTATGACCGCTTCAGCATCCAAACCGATAATTGAAAAGCTTACAGCAATTTACCGTGGTTTGCTCGGCAATTTCTTTAAGTGTTGTTTGTCTCAATCTGGCAATTGTATCGGCAGTGTAGATGCTAAAAAGTGGTTCGTTTCGTTTTCCGCGATAGGGCGCTGGAGCTAAAAACGGACCATCGGTTTCGACCAGCATTCGCTCAAGAGGAATCTGTGCTGCTACTCTTTGCATACTCTCTGCTTTTTTGTAAGTGACGATTCCTGGAATGGAAATATGCAAATTACAATCTATAATCTTTTTTGCAAATTCAAGATCACCGGAGAAGCAATGCATGATACCACCACAATCGAAAGGCCCTTCGGAACGGATCAGTTTGAGACAGTCGTCATGGGCTTCTCGATCATGAATGATAATTGGTAGTTTGAGCTCCTTGGCAAGTCGAAGCTGGTTAGTAAATGTCGTACGTTGGATATGTGGGGCGGCGTATTTCTTGACATAATCCAGACCAATTTCTCCATAACCCACCACTTCCTTATTCTGCTGGGCGAGTACACCAATTGTATCAAGATTTTCTTTGGATGCTGAAGCTGCCTCATGGGGATGAATACCCACCGTGGCTCTCACGAAGTTATATTGTTTGGCAATATCAATTGCTGAGTGGGAGCTGAGAAGATCAATTCCGATTGTCACAACACCTTTGACTCCATGATCGAGGGCGCGGGATAAAACCAGATCCAGATCATTGTTGTAGTCGGCCATATCCAAATGGCAGTGACTGTCAACAATTGACATGCCATTTTCAATCGCCGGAACCGGCTGTCTTGCTTTGCTCACCTATTGTATCCTCCAGGCAGATTTCATAGCAGATTAGGTAGTTGTCCGCAATGGCTATTTAGGTTTGTAAAAATAAGAATGGTTGCAGAAAATGCTACTTGTAATCACTGAAATTAAATTGGTTAAATGATCCGTTCAATTTACAGAAATTATTTTTAGGTTGTTACGTCGAAACGATGTTCAAATGAGAAGCATTTTACAGCTGGCCACTTTATACATCTGATTTTTATTAAAAAAATAAAAAAACTCCTTCAACTCAAAAAAAAACTATCGTATAGTGATATGAAAGATACATCGAGAGTCTGTTCTGTCATCTGGATAAAAATCATTGTATTATAGCATTTTTACGAATATGAGACGACTTTAGTCAGCACGAGAGTTTTTGAGAAAACAGACTAGCAAGTATTGAAATAGCAGGAACACCAAAATTCAACATGGGGAAACGGGTATGAATTACGGAATTGTCAGCCAGGAACAACTGGAGCAGATCGATACGATTCTCACTGACAAATTGATTAAATTGGGTGTTGATTGCGTGATAATTATCGACATGGCCGGAAATATCATCACTGCTAAGGATAATAGCGAAAATAAGTACGATGTGTACTCATTTGCAGCCCTGGCGGCAGGAAATTTTGCAACGGTGGACGCAATGGCCAAACTGGTTGGAGAGGAAGAGTTTTCACTTCTTTTTCATAAAGGACAGGATCAGAACATTCATTTCAGTAAGATCGACGAGGAATTGTTGCTGATATCAATGTTCGGTCAGGACATCTCTCTTGGGTTTCTCAGATTGAACGTGGTCGATGTGATCGAAAAGATCAAGTTGTTGTGGGATAGAGAGTAGTTTCTTTTGTATGAAAAACTTGAGTGGCAATAGTCAGCGAATCGGTGGAGTAAGGAGGGGGTGTTGAGTTGAGTTTTATCAACTTGAAAGAGAAAGTTGTCCAGGTAAAAATCGTTTATTATGGTCCCGGTCGCTGTGGAAAAACAACCAATCTTGAATATATAAACAGAACGTTTAGAAATCAGATTGTCTCAGAGATGGTAAGCCTGAAAACCCATGGAGATCGGACGCTTTTTTTTGATTTCTTACCTTTTAATATGGGAAAAATAAAAGGCTACGATATAAAAATTCAACTTTATACCGTACCCGGGCAGGTGAAGTACAACGCAACAAGAAAGCTGGTTTTACGCGGCGTAGACGGGCTTGTCTTCGTGGCCGATGCGATGACTAAACAGCGGGAAAAAAATATTCGCTCTTTAAACCAGCTTCATGAAAATCTGCTTTCCTACAAAGAATCGATTTTTAAAATACCACTGGTCATGCAATACAATAAAGTCGATTTAAAGGAACACGGAATCCCGATTCTCCCCACGGAAGTTCTTCGGAAAGATTTGAACAGCAGGCTTCAGGTTCCCGACTTTGAAGCCAGTGCAGTTACCGGATATAACGTGGCAACAACACTTAAAAAAATTATTGCTCAAACGATCATTTCCATTCAGAAAAAACTATTCTAGAGAGAGCACGGTGGAACACAATAAAGGCATTCAATACGACGATGATCTCACCGTCGGACTTGATGATCTTGGTAACGAGTCTATCGATACCGGTTATGTGGATCTATTTGAATATGGAGGGGACGAGGAATCTCCTCTTTCAAGGCTCAAAACCTTGATGCTTTCTATTGAATGGGAAATTACCGATGAGGTATTGATTGATTTCAATAATGAACTTGTTCAGACTCAAAAGGATTGGGCCGACGACAAAGTAAAACTGGTATACATTCAAGCCCTGCAAATAGTAAGTAAATATATTTATCAGAAGAAGGCGGACTCGCATCCAAATGCGATGAAGGTGCTGCTGTCTTTTTATTATAATCTTGAAAAAATTGTTCTCGATACTGAACTTTCCGAGCAGGAAAAAACGGGTGTTTTGCTCGGTGATGTGAAAATTTTCGAACGATTCAAACAGCAAATTGGACTGATCAGCGGTGCAGTGACAGAGACACGAATTCCCGCTGAAGAGGCACCGTCCGTTGAGCCCGATCTGTATAACCTGAAGGCGGCAATTCTTGGTATCGACTGGGAAATCACCGATGAAGGTTTATCCAATGTCAGTCAGGAGCTTAAGAAGCTGCAAACCACTTATATTTCCAGCAAGCCGCGTATGCTGCTTCTCCAGGGAATTGATGCGATCGGCGGCTACATTAAACTGAAAAAAAGTGATGCCCATCCCGACAGTTTCAGATTACTGAATTCATTCTATGAAAACCTGGAAAAGATTGTTACTGCCAATCTGAGCAGTCAGGAACAAAAGAGTCTTCT
>JAQYVS010000130.1 GCA_030145365.1 Desulfofustis sp.
TCAACTTCAATTTTAATAACATGTTTCATTGTTGGGCGGGGGCGCATAGCTCAGCTGGCTAGAGCCACCGGCTCATAACCGGTCGGTCGTAGGTTCGAGTCCTACTGCGCCCACCAGATTAAACGATTTACAATAACAGGATTTTGAAAGCAAAAAATTTACGGCACAGACAGCGAGGGATCAAAATCGATCCCCTCTCTCTAAAGATAAAGTGTTCAGGAACGGTCGAACCTACCTGGACGCAGGAGGGTTAAAGGTACACCCCGATAATGGGATGTACCTTTTTTTTATGCTTTTTCAACCGGCATAAAACGAAGAACATGATTGTTACGATTTCGAACATAATTCAATGCCTTGATGAAATTGCCCCGTTTGGAATGGCAGAGCCCTGGGATAACGTCGGCTTGATCGTTGGAAACCGCAATAGGGAAGTGAAATCGATCTTACTTGGTCTCGATCCGACCAACCGATTGCTGGAAGAAGCCGTAAAAAAAAAGGCAGACACTGTAGTTACCCACCATCCGGCAATTTTTAAGCCGATTCCTTCAATTGATACAGCCGATCCATCAGGCAGCTTTCTGGAAAAAGCGCTTACCTCGCGGCTTAATATTCTCGCCTGCCACACCAATTTTGACAGTGCTTGCAATGGCGTTAACGATGCTTTTGCCGAATTGTTGGGACTGGTTGAGGTAAAGCCTTTGGTTCCAGATGCTTCCCATGAGGGTTCGGGTATGGGCCGTATAGGTCGATATCAGACAGCAAGGAGCAAACAAGAATTTCTGGATCTGCTGCTTGATGTCCTGAACTTGGATTCGGTACAGGTGGCTGGCCTGGTTCCCGATAAGATTACAACGGTTGCACTCTGCGGCGGCAGTGGTTCCGATTTTGCCGAGTTGGCCAGGAGCAGTGGGGCAGATCTCTATATCTCGGCTGAAATTAAACACAATATGGGCCGATGGGCGGATGAGATTGGCTTCTGCATCATCGATGGTACCCATTATGCCACTGAAAAACCGGCGATGCGGCTCTTGGCAGAGCACCTTCGACACTATAGCAAGAAGCAGGGCTGGAACCTCACTATCTCAGAAACAACAACAGAAAAACACCCATTTTCAACGGTGGATAAAAAGAGTTACGGTTAATATAAACCTACAGGGAGAAGCGTCTTGAATGAACTAATAGAACAACTCGTATCGTTGCAGGAGATGGATCTTGTCATTGATAAGATCGACGGTGAAATCAAGCAGGAGCAAGGTGAACTTGACAGTCGTATTTCCGCCCTTGCCGAGCGGGAAGGACGGATAAAAGAGCAGGAAGAACAAATAGAAGAGCTCGAAAAAGAAAGACGCACGCTTGAAGATGAAATGTCTGACAAGATTGCCCGCGTTAAAGAGCGTCAGTCAAAAATGATGCAGGTCCAGACAAGCAGGGAACAGACAGCGTTGCTCAAGGAAATAGAAGATGCAAAACGAAACGTCAAAGAAAATGAAGAAAAGATTGTTACGATAATGGAGCAGGTTGAGCAATTGGGCAACGAATCAGCGGAAGAGAAAACGCTGCTCAAGACCGAGAAAAAACTTGTAGGCGATGAAAAAGAAAAGGTCAGAGCGGCAATTGAAGGCTTGAACAAAGGTAAAAAGACCAAGAAAAATAAGCGCGACAAGCAAGCTCAGGCGGTAAACGGTTCAATGATCTCCAAATATGAAATTTTACGTGACCGGCGAAACGGGCTGGCTATTGTTAACGTCTTGGATGGGGTTTGCCAGGGGTGTTTTATGAATTTGCCGCCGCAAAAGTACAATATGCTGCTTAAAGGAGATCAGATTCTTGAATGTCCGTCCTGCCAGCGATTGATTTATCATCAAGATCTTGACTATTGATTGATTTTCGTTTGATCTTTTCCAAAGAATAGCTACATTCAAAGCCGGAGCGGGTGCATGATCGCTCCGGCTTTTTTAGTCGGGGAGGAAAGTCCGAACTCCGCAGGGCAGGATGGTTCGTAACACGAACGCCGGGTGACCGGCGGAAAGTGCCACAGAAAATAGACCGCTCGATTTTATCGGGTAAGGGTGAAACGGCGAGGTAAGAGCTCACCGCTTTCGTGGTGACACGAAAGGCACGGTAAACCCCATCCGGTGCAAGACCAAATAAGGAGGCGATTGAGGGCGGCCCGTTCGATGTCTCCGGGTAGGTTGCAAGAGGTGTCGGGCGACCGGCATCCCAGTTAAATGATCATGACCCTTTGGGGAACAGAATTCGGCTTATAGCCCGCTCCTTTTTACTCTCTCCAACTTATTACAAAGCTATGAATCCAAGAGCTGCAGTTATTATTCCCGCCGCCGGCAGTGGCAGCAGAATGCAGACCGATATTCCCAAAGCATTTATAGAGCTTGCAGGAAAGCCGATTCTGGTTCATACCGTTTCCACTTTTGCTCGGTGTACCTGCATCGATCTCGTTGTTGTTGTCGTTTCTGCGGATAGGGTTGAGAATACCCAAAAAATGCTTGCACTATACGATTCTGGAAATACGAAAATTACGGTAGTTGCCGGTGGTGCCCGCAGGCAGGATTCAGTCAAAAACGGGTTGGACACACTCGGGGAGACCTGTGATATCGTGTTGGTTCACGATGCCGCCAGACCGTTGGTCTCAGAAGAACTGATCTGTCGTTGCCATCGTGAGATAGAAAAATATGGTGGAGCAGTTGCCGCCATACCTGTAAAAGATACGCTGAAACAGGTAGGTGATGATCAACGTGTTTTACATACTCTTGATCGCAGCGGAGTGTGGCAGGCTCAAACCCCCCAGGGGGCTCGGGTTGAACTGCTGAGAAAAGCCTATGAGATCAACAGAGAAGCTGATGTCACCGATGAATCATCGATGCTTGAAAAAGCAGGCAGTAATGTCCGCATTGTTCTTGGAGAAGAAGTCAATTTCAAAATCACCAGACAGCAGGATCTCATGCTTGCTGAAACCATTATGAGTAAACATCTGCCATCAATATGCATTGGGCATGGATTTGATGCCCATTGCTTCGCTGAGAATAGAAAACTGGTGCTGGGAGGCGTTGTTCTCGACTATCATCAGGGCCTGGCCGGTCATTCCGATGCCGATGTTGTATGTCATGCACTTTGTGATGCAATTCTCGGTGCAGCTGGAGGTGGTGACATTGGACAACATTTTCCAGATAGTGATGATCAATTTAAAGGCATTTCCTCCTTGATCCTGCTTGATAGGATTATGGAGATGATAGGTCTGCAAAAACTGACACTGGGCAATGCTGATATCACCATAATCTGTCAGGCACCCAGATTGGCACCATATATTTTAGAGATGAAAAAAACGCTGGCGGATCATTGCCGGACCAG
>JAQYVS010000348.1 GCA_030145365.1 Desulfofustis sp.
AAAGATGTGGTAAAGCAGGAACCTGAAGCCGGGCGTCGGAAGTTTCTTAAGACTGCAGCTGCAACAGCAGGTGCCGCCACAGTTGCTACACTGGGTTTCCCAATGGTTTCTCGAGCCCAGACAACGGTTTTGAAGATGCAGGGTGCCTGGGGTGCTAAGGATATTTTCAATGATTATGCCACCGATTATGTCAAGCGTGTCAACGAAATGGCCGGTGGTCGTCTGAAAATTCAATACTTAATTTCAGGTGCAGTTGTAAAGGCATTTCAGGTACAGGATGCGGTACATAAAGGGGTCCTTGATGCTGGCCATCAGGTAACAGTCTACTGGTATGGTAAGAGTAAAGCCGCGTCATTGTTTGGATCCGGTCCCGTTTTCGGACAGAATGCCCATATGGGTCTTGCCTGGATTTATTATGGCGGTGGTCTTGATCTGTACAATGAACTGCTGGCTAACCTGGGGATAAATACTGTCGGATTTTTCTCCATGCCGATGCCGACTCAGCCGCTTGGATGGTTTAAAGAACCTATCACTGATGCCAAACAGATGGTGGGACTGAAGTATCGTACCGTTGGTCTGGCGGCAGATGTTATGCAGCAGATGGGAGTTAAAGTAACCCAGTTGCCGGGCGGTGAAATTGTGCCGGCGCTTGAACGTGGGGTTATCGAGGCGTTCGAGTTCAATAATCCGACATCAGATAAAAGCTTCGGCGCGCAGGATGTCTCTAAGGTCTATATGATGGGAAGTTACCATCAGGCAGCTGAGTATTTTGAGATCATCTTCAATAAGGATAAATTTAATGCCCTTGCTGATGAACACAAGGCTATCCTTAGGTATTCTGCGGAAGCAGCTTCTTCTTCCTGTTATTGGAGAGGGCTGGATCAGTACTCGAAAGATCTCCAATGGCTCAAAAATGAGGCAGGGGTTAAGGTTTATCGTACACCAATACCGGTTATGGAAGCGCAGCTCGTGGCATGGGATGAAGTTATGAAGGAGCTGATGAAAGATCCGTTCTTTGCCAAAGTCGCAGACTCACAGAAGGCATTCAGCCGTCGGGTTGCCTATTATGATCTGCTGAACACTGCTGATTACAAGCTTGCCTATGATCATGTATTCCCAGGTGAGTTGGGATTCTAATTAAGTTCAAGTAGTTAAACTATAGTCTACGAATCGTGCAGCACGATCTTGTGTTGCACGATCCGGACAAGCGAAATCCATCCAAGGGCATGAGCATGAATCATTTACTTTTTTTCATCGATCGACTAAGTGCATGGACGGGAAAAGCATTTGCCTGGTGCATCCTTATCCTGACGTTTGCAACTACCTACGAGGTATTTGTGCGCTACGTGCTGAGAGCTCCAACATCATGGGCATTTGATATCAGTTACATTATGTATGGGACTTTGTTCATGATGGCCGGAGGTTACGCTCTGTCTCGGAACGCTCATGTCCGTGGTGACTTTGTTTATCGGCTCTGGCCCCCGCGTGGTCAGGCAGGAATTGAGTTGGTACTCTATTTTCTATTTTTCTTCCCCGGCATACTTGCGTTAGTCTATGCCGGGATTAATTATGCGGGCGAATCCCTGAGTTACATGCCTTATGGAGTTGATGGCCCACGAGGAGAGATCAGCATAAATAGTCCAGCCGGTGTACCGGTTTTCCCCCTCAAGATTATTCTCCCGGTAGCATCTTTCATTTTACTCCTCCAGGGAGTAGCTGAGACAATCCGCTGTGTGCAGTGCCTGAAGACCGGCCAGTGGCCGGCACGCCTGCATGATGTGGAAGAAATGGAGAAGGTGTTAATGGAAAAACATCAGCAGGAACTGGCCGCAGAGGAATCTGGTCTAGCTACCGAGAAAGAGGAGGAAGCAAAATGACGGATCCTCAAATTGCAATGGTGATGATGGGGTCTTTTGTGGCCTCAATTCTGCTGGGTTTTCCCATATGTTTTACCCTGATTGCCATGGGTGTCGGATTTGGTTATTACGCTTATCTGCCACCTGACTGGATGGCACATCCTCTGCAGAACAATGTTTTCGACCTGCTTGTCAATCAGACCTACTCGGTCATGATCAATGATGTTCTGGTTGCCGTACCACTCTTCTTGTTTATGGGCTACATTGTCGAGCGGGCCAATATCGTCGGGCGTTTATTTTACAGTCTCAACATTGCAGCTCGGTTTGTGCCCGGTGCCATGGCCGTTGCAGCACTGATGACCTGCGCCATTTTTGCAACTGCAGTGGGAATTGTCGGAGCTGTGGTGACACTGATGGGGCTTCTTGCTTTTCCAGCACTGCTCAAGGCAGGCTATGATGAAAAACTTGCTGCAGGGGTTGTCTGTGCGGGAGGCTGTCTTGGAATACTCATACCGCCATCCATTATGCTCATTGTGTATGGAGCCATTTCAGGCGTATCTGTTGTTCGTCTGTATGCCGGCGCATTGATACCTGGATTCATGCTTGCTGGGCTCTATATCCTGTATGTTATCGCTCGTGCCTGGATTAACCCGAAACTGGCACCGAAGCCGCCCAAAGAGGAAACGGATATTCCTAATAAGGAATTATTCTTAATGCTGCTGACCTCGGTTTTTCCACTGACCATTTTGATTCTGGCGGTGCTTGGATCCATCCTGTTTGGTCTGGCGACACCGTCGGAAGCAGCTTCGGTTGGTGCTTTTGGAAGTATTATCCTTGCCGCCAGTTACCGGGAATTGACCTGGATACGTCTTCGGGATTCCGTGTACCTGACGGTACGAACGTCGGCAATGGTCTGCTGGCTTTTTGTCGGTTCCTGGACCTTTTCATCGGTATTTTCTTATCTTGGCGGCCATATGGTGATCGAAGAGTTTGTTACCGGACTTAATTTATCTCCGGTTGCATTTCTCATTCTTGCTCAGGCTATCATTTTCCTTTTAGGTTGGCCGCTTGAGTGGAGTGAGATAATCATCATTTTTGTTCCGATTTTTCTTCCGCTGCTGGAGACCTTCCATGTTGATCCCCTGTTTTTTGGTATTCTGGTAGCGTTCAATCTGCAGACATCCTTTCTGACACCGCCAATGGCAATGTCATGCTATTACCTGAAGGGGATTGCGCCTCCGCATATTCAGTTGACGACCATTTTCAGAGGGGCCCTGCCCTTTCTCGCAATGGTCCTGATCGCGATGGTCATTCTCTATAATTTTCCGATCATTACCACGTACCTGCCGGATATGATCTATGGTGCGCACTGATCAACAGGACGAGGATAAATAGACGAGGAGATTCTATGGAATTGGCGTTGATGGGGGCGGGAGAGGCTGCTGCAGCAATACGTGGCGGTCTGATAACATCTGAAGCGTTGGTGAATGCCTGCCTCGAGCAGATAGACAGACTGGAAGAGCAGGTTCAAGCCTGGGCACACCTCGACCCTGAACTGGCTCTTGAAAAGGCACGAGCAGCGGATCAGGCCTTGCAATCAGGAAATATGCTGGGTCCATTGCACGGTGTTCCTGTCGGCGTCAAAGATATTATTGATACCATTGATATGCCGACAGAAAATGGTACGGTTCTGTACAGAGGCCGACAACCCCAAGATAATGCTACTGTTATCACAAGACTTCAGGAAGCAGGAGCGATAATCCTTGGCAAAACCGTGACCACGGAACTGGCCGTTTACGCACCGGGCAAGACTAGGAACCCCCATGATCTAAGCCGGACCCCCGGTGGGTCCTCAAGCGGCTCTGCCGCTGCCGTTGCTTCTGGTATGGTGCCGATAGCAATTGGTACCCAGACAAATGGCTCGGTTATCAGGCCTGCTTCTTTTTGTGGGGTATATGGCTTTAAGCCGACATTTGGACAGGTCTCGCGGCATCTGGTTCTTAAGCAGTCCCCACCACTCGATCAGATCGGTGTGTTCGCTCGTAGTGTTGGGGATGCAGCACTTGTTGCCGAGGCAATTATTGGATTTGACTCAAATGATTTGGCCACCAGGCCAATGGTGAAAGCACCGCTTTTCAGTGTACAGTCTGAAGAAACACCGGTTCCACCGAGTTTCGCATGTGTCAAGACCCCGGTATGGGAGCAGGCGGATGAGGGAACGCGCTTTGCTTTCACCGAACTTGCGCAAGCGCTTGGAGAACATGCTTTAGAAGCTGATCTGCCAGACATATTTGTCACTGCCCATGAGCAGCATAGAATCATTATGGAAGCAGATCTAGCGAGAAGTTTTGAGCGAGAATACACTGATGGACGGGAAAAGCTCAGCGCTGTATTGCTGGAGATGCTGGAAAGAGGGCGCAGGGTTCTTGCTATGGATTACAACAATGCAGTGGCAGATATTTCATCACTGTATGAAGGATTTGATAAAATATTCGAATGGCACGATGCAATTATTACCCCGGCGACCATTGGTGAAGCCCCGGTTGGCCTTGAGTCAACAGGGAGTCCTGTTTTCTGTACAATATGGACACTCTGCGGAATGCCGGCCATTACCCTACCTCTGTTGCAGGGTGAGAATGGTATGCCGCTGGGTATCCAGCTTGTCGGTCCACGAGGGGATGACGCTAGACTCCTGCGTACAGCGCGATGGCTGGTGAACGAGATGTCCCAATAACTCTTTGATCATGAGAAACAACCGACTTAAAAGAGTTTCGTTAAAGGAGCAACACACATTATGAGTAACATGATTGCTGGCTCAATAGCTGTCCTGATGGCTATGATATATCTGCTCTACTATGCCCTCAGGCTCAAGTCACCAGTTCTCTGGATTATTATTGTGGTTAACCTCTCTGCTCTTATGTACGATTTTTACAAGGGAGTCACGGAAGGAGAGGATCACATCTGATCCAGTTTACCACTGAATGAGCATTTGCCCCCGGGCTGAGCAGAACAACTGCTTCCACCCATGGAAAGGAGGAAATATGAAGCCTTCCATTCTCGTTACCAGAAAGCTTCCCGATGCGGTAGAAGCACGTCTTCAAAGAGATTACGAACCGGTTCTCAATCCGACCGACCGATTGTATTCAAGCGATGAAATCTTAGAAATCGCTGAGAAAGTTGATGGTATCCTTCCCTGTCATACCGAAAAGTTTACCGCAGAAGTAATCGCCAGGCTGCCTCAGCGTGTAAAGATCATTGCGAATTTTTCCGTCGGTTATGATCACGTGGATATTACGGCGGCTCAAAAAAGGGGGTTGGTGGTGACCAATACCCCGGATGTGCTGTCTGATGCAACCGCTGAGCTGACCATTATGCTGATGCTTGGTGCTGCCCGACGTGCCAGTGAAGGAGAACAGCTGGTAAGATCGAAGCAGTGGAAGGACTGGAGTCCGAGCTTTATGGTGGGTGTCCAGATGACCGGCAAGCGTCTCGGCATCGTCGGTTTTGGTCGTGTCGGTCAGGTTGTTGCAAAACGGGCACGCGGTTTCGGCATGGATATTCACTATCACAATCGAAGTCGTGTCGCCCCTGATCTTGAGGAGGGGGCTGTCTATTATCCAACGATTGATGAACTGATGCCCCACTGCGACTTTCTTGCCCTGCATTGTGTGGCTTCACCTGAAACAGACGGACTGCTCAATCGTCAGCGGATTGCAGCACTGCCAGATCGTGCCATTGTCGTTAATGCAAGCCGCGGCACTGTCATCGACGACGAGGCCTTGATTGAGGCACTGAAATCGGGAAAACTCTATGCAGCTGGACTTGATGTGTTCAATAACGAACCGGATATCAACCCAACATATCGGGAATTGACCAATGTTTTCCTGATGCCCCATATAGGCAGTGCCACCAAAGAGACTCGCGATGGTATGGGATTCAGGGCACTCGATAACCTTGACGCCTTTTTTTCTGGTAACGAGCCAGAGGACCGGGTCGCCTGATCGATCACTATTTTTAATATCCTGTTTATTTAAGGTACTTCTTGCCCCACCAGGTATTTGCTATAGGAGTCCCGCCGACAAAAGCATCAGCACCTAACACATCCTGAATCCGCAGGCACTCGTTCCACTTGGCCATCCGCTCAGAGCGGTTAAACGACCCGACTTTCAGTTGGCCACAGCCAAGCCCTACGGATAGATGACTGATCGAGACATCCTCAGTTTCCCCCGATCGGGCAGAAACAACACCTTGCCAGCCAGCCTTTTCGGCCGTGAGAAAGGTCTCAACCGCTTCTGTGACCGTGCCAATTTGATTAACCTTTATGAGTACAGAGTTGCATGCACCAAATTCTATAGCTTCTTTTACCAGTTCGTTGCTGGTAACGAGATAATCATCGCCGATGATCTGTACTCGGTCTCCGTATCTTCTCGTGAATTCACGCATGCCCTCCGGGTCATCTTCACCTACGGGATCTTCGATAGAGATAATCGGATAGGCATCGAGCCAGTCTCCAAGCATGTCTATTAAAGCTTCCGTGTCCATTTCTCGATCTTCAAGTGCAAGACGGTACTTACCATTGTTACCAAATTCTGAAGCTGCAATATCCAGAGAAATCGCCACTCGCTCGCCCGGTTTTTCGCCGGTTTTTTCAATTGCGGCAACCAGGGTTTCCAGAGCCTCTTCGTTACTGTCAAAGACTGGCCACCAGCCGCCTTCGTCTGCAATTCCCGATAAACGCCCCTTCTCAGCCATGATGGAGCCAGCGGCAAAATATACTTCACTGGTAATTTCCATTACTTCGTCAAAGCTCTTTGCACCAGGCACCATAATCATGAAATCCTGAATATCGACACGGCGTTCTGCATGGGCCCCGCCACCGAATATTTGAATTTCAGGCAAGGGAATTGAGGCAGTTCTCTGGTAGTGATCCGCAATGTGTTGCCATAGTGGCTTAGATTTGGCAGCAGCGACCGCATGCAGAGCAGCAAGGGATACAGCAACTGTAGCGTTTCCACCCAGCGTCTGTTTCATCGGCGATGGATCAAGAGCCAGGATCGCTGCGTCTATGGCAGCATGATCGCTAAAGGTACGGCCGACCATTGCAGGGGCGATAATTTCGTTAACATTCGCTACAGCCTTTTTAACATTCATACCTCGTAGAGCCGATCCTCCGTCCCTCTGATCGATGGCTTCACGGGAACCGCGTGAGGCACCCGCAGGTGCAATTGCCCTCCCATATGCTCCATTTTCAAGGAGTATATCAACTTCAACTGTGGGGTTCCCGCGTGAATCCCACACTCTTCTTCCTGATATAGTCTTTATTACTACCATTTTTATTTACTCTCTAGATTAAAGATTATCTGATCGATAAGTTTGGTAAGCGATTGCTCAGGAGATTCGATCAGTGAAATAGCCATCGAGCGTACCAATGTTCGATCGCTATCACCGAGATATTCTACCGGCGATTTTCCGTCGATGCGCGCAAGCATGAGGGCGGGAAGTAATTTACAGACTCGTTTTTCCAACTCAGCAACTGGTTCCCACGTTACATGCGCGTTATATGCAGTCCAAAATTGCTTAACAGAGTTTAGCAGCGAGTATCGAATTTTCTTTATATGCACCGCCTTGAGAATGAGGTGATTGAGACAAAAAGAAATATCAAAGCTGGGATCACCAATAGTTGCACATTCTGCATCCAAGAATACCGGCTCACCCTGTTTGAAAATAATATTCTTCGGACTCACGTCACCATGAATCAATACGAACTGATGATCATTCAACATGTCCACAAACCCAAGAATTCTATCGGAAATATCTGGGTGCTGAGTCGCAGTGAAACTTAGGTATGGCTCCTGGCGAAGAGCGTAGAAATCCTCCTGGTTTTGAAATCTTCTCCTCACGTCTTCAGAAGTAGCTGAAGCGCTGTGAATAAGACCCAGTACATGACCAACTCTTACCGCTTCTCCGTTTTCAGTTTGGCCTTGTAATAAAGCTGTTTTCCAGAGATAAACGTCATCTCCCTCAATAAATTCCATTGCAAATCCATTTGCCACATCGGAGTTGCCAAATAGGTTTGGCGTTGCCTCAGGTACAATTGAGGATGCAAATACGAGCCATCGATATTCAGCTTGATTACGCTCGACTTTTGCATGCCATTCTTCGGCAACCTTCAACTGCTCGAGTGCAAACTTGACGCAAACCTTGATATTCCCTAGATCCACAAGCGCAATATCGGATGATACACCACCAGTAAGCGGTGTGACTGCCAGAACATCATCAGCAGATCCAATTTCAAGCTCAGTGATCAAATTCTTGAAGCGGTCTTCGAATGATATTGACATTGCTATAGTCCTCTTGTAGTGTTCACGTGAACATTACTATCATTTTGGGTGATGTCTTGTCAAGGTATTCAAGCAGGATCTGCTAAAATAAAATAGAATCAGGAGAAACCATTGTCGAATCGGGTCACAATTAAGTCAATTGCTCAAGATCTTGGCATATCTCACATGACAGTCTCCCGTGCCTTATCCAACAATCCAAAGGTTCGGGAGAACACCCGAAAAGCTGTCATAAAACATGCCCAGGAACTTGGCTATGTTAAAAGTGTTGCAGCAACAACAATGCGTGGTGACCAGACAACAATCGTTGGTCTCTTGTTACCTAATCTCGTAAATGAATTTTACGCCCGTTTTGCAAATAGCCTGGCAAAATATATCGAAGCTCACGGGCTGCAGCTCATCATTCACCTGACCAACGATGATATCAATAAAGAACGGGAGTCTATTTTGAAACTTCGCGAGATACAGGCATATGCTGTCGTGATGGTTCCTGCGCCCGGGTTGTTAGGGGATGAAAAAAAATATCTCAAAGATTTGCAGATCATTCAGCTAATAAGAAAACGTGAATTGAGAGTTCCGTCACGAGAAGCACTTGTTGATGACACAGGTGCCATCGTGCAGGCTGTACAACATTTAGCAAGCCAAGGGCATACCCGAATAGCGTATATCGGTGGAGAAAAATCGCTTTCATCAGGTTACAGTCGAATGTCAGCTTTTATAACTGGTATGGCTGCGGCCAGACTCGTCCCCAACACTGACGAGATTGTAACCGATACGCCTTCGTTTCTCATGGGGCATCAATCAGTCCAGGCAATAATTGATGATGGCAACGTCACTGCAATTATTTGTGGTGGTTTTGAAATATCTAACGGTGCCTTAAATGGCTGCCTTGAAAGAGGAGTGCATCTGCCGGGAGATATTGCTTTTGTTGGATATGGTGATCCATCTTATTATCGATGGATGAGTGGTGGCATCTCGACAATAAAGATTGAAGTTGACAGTCTAGCAGCTAAAACCACAGAATTACTTACACAAAGAGGAACAGCTAATAAAAACGGCTTTGCGCAACAACTTCTTATGGCAGAACTTGTTATTCGCCAATCATCTTTAGCAACCGATAAGTTGAAACAAGTAGAGTAACTTTAGAATACTGAATCTGAAGCCATTAGCTTGTAATTAGATATTCTGGCAGCCTAAAGCCCGAAAATCTTCCCAACATCTAATAGCAATGCCTCTCTCTTTATTATTAACCCAGATATTTTGGTAGCTTTTAGTCTGACTTTTACAAGGATAGTAAATGGTATACAAAGAAGTTTGGCTATGAAATAAACAAGTCTGGATACAGTTCCAGATTATCTCGTTCATTACCTGCACTTTCCAGGGATAAGAGATTTCCATTGGCAATTTTGGACTGAGACTGAGCTTCAGAAATTCAGCTTATCTTTGACTCGCGACTATTTGATTGTCTTGCTACAGGAAATGAAGAGAGGTTGACTCTTAAAATCCTTCAAGGACAATCTTCCCGCATGCTTTGCCTTGTTCGAGTAGCGCATGGGCTCGTTTTAAATTCTCGGCACTGATCGTACCAAAATGTTGATTGAAGGTTGTCTTTATCGTTCCGTTATCAACCAGGGAAGAAACCTTTTCGAGCAGATTGTGTTGCTCAATCATGTCAGGTGTATCAAACAAGGACCGGGTAAACATAAGTTCCCAGTGCAACGACACGCTCTTTCTTTTGAGGAGGCGAACATCTATCGGTTCGGGATCATCAATTAAGGCGAATTTACCTTGCGGGGCAATTGATTCAACTATCTGCTCAAAATGGTGATCTGTTTTGTTTAGACTGACAATATATTGTGCCTGATCAATCCCTATCCTTTTAAGTTCTTCACTGATGGGAAGGTTATGGTTGATGACTTCGTGGGCTCCCAATTTTTCAACCCACGTCTGCGTTTCAGGTCTTGAAGCAGTGGCAATTACCGTGAGACCAGTCAAGTGGTGTGCAAGCTGGACCATGATTGAACCAACTCCGCCTGAGGCGCCGATGATTAACAAATTGGTGTTTTCCTTCTGTTCACTCTGCACTATCTGAAGACGGTCAAATAAGATCTCCCAAGCAGTAATGCTGGTCAACGGTAGCGCCGCTGCCTGGGCAAAATCGAGCGACGTCGGCATATGACCAGCGATGCGTTCATCGACCAGGTGAAGCTCGCTGTTGGTTCCCTGCCGATTTATGGCGCCGGCATACCAAACCCTGTCCCCAGCTTTGAATAGTGTTACTTCTGGACCAACATCACGAACTATCCCTGTCGCATCCCAGCCGAGAACTGCCCATTCACCGGGTAATGGCTCTGCGCGCATACGAATTTTGGTATCCACAGGATTGACTGAAACCGCTTTTATTTCGACAAGAAGGTCCCGGCCTGAAAGATGCGGCTCGTCAAGTGTAATATCTTGCAGGGAGTCGGGATGATCGATTGGTAGAGATTTTTGATAGCCGATTGCTTTCATAATATGATGGTAACCTCATGGAAATAGAGTTTTGGATTGGGAGGAACTTGTGTAACAAAGACAGATAATCTCTTTACAGAAAAATACAATTATCTGAGCTAGCATAGCTACTCAAGCTCTTTCAGAATCGTAAGATATCTTGGCAATCAAAGGTTTGATACTGCAGCATCAACAATGAGCTTATTGCTGAATATCAATCTCATATCTATCTGGAAAGGTTAAATTATCTGTAACTGAAGATAAAAAACTCATCTGCATAATAAAATGTTTTGGTGTTGTTATCCTTAGGATAGGAGAGGAATATTTGGCGTCCCCATGCAAGGTTTAAATCCGACCACTAGCCAGTTCCTGGTGCTGTTCTTATAGTTGACTGATGGAGGTACATATAATTTCCAATCGTTCAAGAATACCTCCACTTTTCTATAAACTGCAGCTTATCCCCAAAACCAGACCAAGAGGTGTCATAATGAAAAAAGTCATTCTATCGTTAGTAGTATTGCTCATATCTGTAGTCCCATCGATGGCCGCAGAAGGGGTGATAAATGTCCAGAGCAATTTTGCTGTGGGAGAAACAGCAAACCGTATGGATCGTATCTTGAAAGAAAAAGGAATGACAGTATTCAATAGAGTCAAACATTCTGAGGGGGCCAGTAAGGTCGGAATTGAACTCAGAGCAACAGAACTAATAATCTTTGGAAATCCGAAAGTGGGTAGCCCCCTTGTGAAATGTCAGCAAAGTATTGCAATCGATTTGCCTCAAAAAGCATTGATTTGGGAAGACGAAAAGGGTGTTGTTTTTATATCATATAACGACCCAAAGTATTTAAAAATGAGGCATGATGTTACTGGATGTGATGAAGTTTTTACAAAGGTAGGAAAGGCATTGGAAGGTATTACAAAATCGGCATCATCCAAATAATTCGTATAGATTTATTACAGATAATATTTAAGTGGTTCTCCTCAACCAAACGAGAACGTGCTGCTTTTAGCTAATTGGTAATCCTGATCGTCCCAAGCCTCACGTGTTGTCACTATCCACAAGCTCTCGGGATTCTGTTTGCCCTGCTCGTGGCCATTGCGGTTTTGAGTTACAGATTGTCAATACGACACCCTAAACTGGGCTGTCCAGATTCTACTGAAAAGTTGTAAAAGTGGCAATAAAAGACTATAAACCTTCTGGTTTGAGTGTGAGTACAGCGACTCGGCGCACGAGCTAAGTCGCTGTTTTGCATTAGATTACAACCATCAAACGAATTGATTGTTATAATTATCGCTTTGGTTGTATTATAGGGCGGTTTGTTTGGTCTTACCAGATTTGTCTGTTTGGTATTCGTCAGTTCATTGAGGAGAAGTGTGAAACGACAGATTTTTCCATTTAGTGGTATCGTTGGTCAGGATAAGTTAAAGACCGGACTTCTGCTTAATGCAGTTGATCCGGCTATTGGCGGAATTCTGGTAAGCGGTCATAAAGGAACCGGTAAATCCACAGCGGTTCGTGCCCTGGTCAAGGTTCTGCCTGAGATAGCTGTGGTGAAGGGGTGTTCCTATAATTGTGACCCGGACGACATCGAAAACCTTTGTTCAGCCTGCTTTGATACCTATAAGAAAGGTGAATCGTTTCAAACGGCCAGGCGATCGATGCCGCTCATTGAGCTACCGTTGAGCGCCACCGAAGACAGGGTTATCGGAACCCTGCATGTCGAACAGATCCTGAAAACTGGAGAGCGCAGATTTGAACCTGGCTTGCTTGCTTCAGCCAATCGCGGGATTCTCTACGTGGATGAGGTTAATCTGCTCGATGATCATCTGGTAGATATTTTGCTTGATGCGGCTGCATCGGGTGTAAATCTTGTTGAACGTGAGGGAATTTCCTACGCCCATCCATCAAGATTTATGCTGATCGGCACAATGAATCCGGAAGAAGGTGAATTGCGCCCGCAATTTCTTGATCGTTTTGGACTCAGTTTATCTGTCGGAAGCGTCGCAGATCCACTGCAGCGTAGGCTGGTAGTTGACAGGAGATTAGCCTTTGATATTGATCCAGTATCCTTTACCAGCGCCTTTCGGGACGACGAAACCATTCTTGCCGATCAGATTCAATCCGCCAGGTCCGTTCTGCAGGATGTGGAAATTCCGGTAGAAATGATTGAACTGGGGGTAGCCTTGGCAACCGAAGTCAAAGCCCAGGGGCACCGAGCCGATATAGCAATTATTAAGGCGGCTCGGGCACTTGCCGCTTTTCTGGAATGTCCGGCGGTACAAACCGAACATGTCATTGAAGCAGCCCGTTATGTACTGCCCCATAGAATCACGACACTTTCGTTGGCAACTGTTGAACAGATTGAAGATACACTTGAAACAATCTTTAAAAAAGTGCTTGACGATGATTCTCCTACAAATTCCAATCAGCTGGAATCAGACGATTTTGATGACTGGGAAGATCTTGCCGAGCAGGTTCCAGGTGCCACCGCTGCTTCCAATGTTGGTATGCTTTTCTCCTTTCTAGCCGAAAAAAAAAAGTTGTCTACGAACCAGATTCAGTAATCTGTGTTGAAGATCTGGATCTGGAGTCAATACAGATTAACGGAACCCGAAGAGGTCGAAGCAAATCTGTCCGGTCAGATTCGGCGAACGGACGCTACGTTCGGGCGGCTCCGGTGGAGGAAGGGGAAAAATATTTCCATATCGCTCCAGACGCGACGATCCGTGCAGCATTGCTTAGGAAAGCGGCGGCAGGTTCAATAGACAACTTCTCGATTACACAAAATGATCTGCGTAAAAAAGTGTATCAGCGTCCGGTCCAGTCGCTGGTCGTATTTGTGGTGGATTGCTCCGAGTCAATGGGAGATGATGGAGCCTATGCAAGAATCAAGGCCGCTAAAGGGGCGGTGCTCGGTATACTGGCCAGGGCCTATCAGAAACGATATCGGGTTTGCTTCATCTCTTTTCGGGAGGAGTCGGCAGAACTTGTTTTACAGCCGACATCGAGTCTGGCGCTGGCTCAGCGCTGCCTTAAATCGTTGCCGGTGGGGGGGGCCACACCGTTCGCCGATGGTTTAATGAAGGGATGGCAGCTGATCAAGACAGAACGGTTAAAAGATCCCGAGATCAGTCCGCTTTTAGTAATACTCTCCGATGGTGAAACCAATGTGAGTTATGATCATGATCTGCCCCAAAGTGAAGTTCTTGATGAACTGATGCTGATTGGAGAAAGCATAAAAAAGGACAACATCTCGTCTCTGGTAATTGAAACGAGACCATTGAGAGACCCGTCACCAGTAATGCACAACCTTTCTGCAGCTATTGGTGGGCGTTACCATCATATAAGCAGTTTTAGACGTGGAGATCTGCTACAAGCCGTAACAGATATCTCCTGAAACTTGAGTAGGTTGGTCGATAGAACTATCATGGAATACCGAGAAAAATCGTTTGGACCGATGTGGTTGGCCTGGGCCATGTGGGGGCTGGTGGCCCTTCTGTACTGCATTGGTTATTTTCAGCGGATGGCGCCTGCTGTTATCGCCGAAGAACTGATGAGTGATTTTCAGTTGGGCGGAGCATTGCTCGGCAATTTATCGGCCACCTATTTTTATTCCTACGCGGTGATGCAGATTCCCAGCGGCCTGCTGGCGGATTATATTGGTCCACGAAAACTTGCCACCTACGCCTGTACCGGGGCGGCAATCGGAATGCTTGTTTTTGCTTTTGGCTCGTCATTGTGGCTTGCCTATATAGGAAGATTTCTGGTTGGAGCGTCAGTGGCGGTTGCCTGGGTAACCTGCATGAAACTTGCCGGTCATTGGTTTCCGGCCAACAGATTTGCAACTGTAACCGGTGTCGCCCTGCTCTTTGGAAATTTTGGCGGAATTTTGGCTGGTGTCCCACTTGCTATTGGCGTAGATTTACTGGGTTGGAGATCTGCAATGGGAATCAGCGGTTTTATCACGCTATTACTTGCAGTGACCACCTGGCTAGCTCTTAGAGATGATCCACAGGATTACGGTTTTAAAAGCCATGCCCATTCGGCAGTCCTGAAAAATGGCACTTTACCTGCAGGCCCCGCCCTTAAATCCGTGGCTAGCAAAAAGGATACCTGGCTGCTCTTTTTTGCAGGCGGTCTTTCCACTGCTCCGGTTCTGGTCTTTGCCGGTCTCTGGGGTGTACCGTACCTGACTCAGGTATATGGTCTGGATAAATCACAAGCCGCTTTGATTACCTCCACCATGTTATTATCCTTTGCTTTCAGTGGTCCAATCCTTGGAGCGATTTCGGACCGGCTGCGCAGACGGAAAATACCGTATCTGATCGGCACCATATTCACCACCCTGTTCTGGTTCGTGTTCTTATTTGTCAAGCTGCCCCATCTGATGCTTTTTCCACTTCTCGCAGCTATCGGTTTCACCTCAGGTGCACTGATAATTGGATTTGCTTTTGCCCGTGAAGTTAATCACCCCGGGGCCACCGGGGCGGTAGCCGGTTTCGTCAACATGTCAGTATTGGGCGTTGCTGCAATCATGCAGCCGGTGTTGGGGAAAATTCTTGATTCTCACTGGGAGGGTGTATTGGTGAACGGAGCCAGAGTCTATGGTGAGACTGCCTATTTTTCTGCTTTTATCTGGCTGTTAATCAGCACTGCTCTGTCGGTTGTCATGGTTTTATTTACCAAAGAGAGCTTTTGCAGAATGCGGGTCGATTTAGACGATACTCAATAGCATTTTGGTACCGACAACCATCAGGAGCACAGCAAATATCTTTTTTAATTTATCCACCGGCAGGCTGTGGGCAAGTTTGACGCCGAGCGGAGCTGTAAGGACGCTGATTGCTGCAATTCCCAGTAGTGCGGGGGTATAGACATAGCCGATGGAATACTCAGGCAGATTTGGCACTCCCCAGCCATTGAATACATAACCAATCGTTCCGGCTATGGCTATTGGCAGTCCGATGGCCGCAGAAGTTCCAATGGCGTGATGAACGACGACGTTACACCAGACCATAAACGGAACCGATAATGTTCCCCCCCCTATTCCGACAAGACTGGAAACAAAGCCGATGACATTTCCCGCCGCAAACATTCCAGGCAGTCCGGGCAATTCCCGTGAAGCTTTGGGTTTTTTGTTGGTCAGTATCTGGATTGCGACAAAATAGAGGAAGATTACGAAGAAAATCTTCAATACTTCGGTTGACAGAATTGATGCAAAACAAGAACCGAGAAAAGTTCCGGTAAATATACCGATGACAATCCGTTTGACTGTGGTCCAGTGTACCGCCCCCCGCTTGTGGTGGGCCATAAATGAAGAGATCGAGGTAAACATGATACTGGCAAGGGAGGTCCCCAGTGCCAGGTGCATCGTGATGTCAGGAGAAACGCCTTGCAGGCCGAAGGCAAATACCAGTATTTGTACGATGACCAATCCACCCCCGACACCAAGCAGTCCAGCAAGAACACCAACAACTGCACCAACACAGCCGTACATAAGAAACATGGAGAGCATGGGACAAAGATCCTGTCAGTTGGGGTGATCAAGTACCGAACTGGTCACCAATTTTCAGTTCGATCTGTTGAGCGAAAGCAAGAGCAGGCTGTTTTTTCTGACCCGTGATTTGAGCAGAATAGACAGTGATTGAACCATCCCCGGTTGCAATACTAAAGGAATCTTCATCCATTGCCATCACCATTCCGGGGGAACCGTATTCCTTACCTGATGCTGCGTCAAACAAATTGCAGGACTTTTCTTTAAGTGAGGTCACTGCACCCGGGCTTGGATTGGCTCCACGGATAAGATTATATATTTGTCCGGTGGACTGTGACCAATCTATACCAGTATCTTTGCTTGTGATCACCGGTTGAAACGAGGCTTTTGCTTCATCCTGAACCAGTGTTTGAGCATTGTCTTCACGGATTAAGCGAACCGCCTTGGCAAGCATTTTTATGCCCAATGGATACAGTTTCTCAAAATAGACGGACTTAACCGTATCGTCGGGACCGATCTCAACTTTTTCCTGTAACACTATTGGGCCGGTATCGACACCCGCGTCTATGAAATGAATCGTTACTCCTGTTTCAATTTCTCCGTTAATAATTGCCCAGTTGATAGCCGATCCGCCTCGATATTTGGGGAGCAGAGAGGGGTGATAGTTGATGCCACCCAGCCGGGCGAGATCGATCATTTCCTGTGGTATAAAAACGGTAACAAAACCAAGCACAAGCAGATCTGGCTGTAGTTGCTCAACCCAGGAAATTGCTTCTGGTGTTTTATAATAATTGGCCTGGTAAAGTTTAATCCCGTGCTCCAGCACACATTCTTTGACCGGGTTGGGAAATTTTTGATTGGGAACATCTTCGACGGTAATAACACCGACCACATCTTCGCCCTGGGCAAGAAGCGCTTCTAGTGATTCCCTGCCAAACGGCGCCTGGCCTATGAATAATATCCTCATATGCTCCTCCCTCTATACTGCCTTTCTCTCAGAATAACAAAAACCCCGACAGAAGGATTATACCGCCGGGGCTTGGTTATGTCATCATAATGGTGCGTTATCAGTTTACTGCAATATCAATACCCCTTAACCATAAATAAGATTCGGGAAATAGGTAATAATTGCCGGGAATATTACGCATGCGGCAAGGCCGATACATTGCATGATCAGAAATACAATGGCTGCCTTGAATATGGTGCCCATCTGGATATGCGGTGGCGTAACGCCACGGATATAAAACAGCGCATAGCCGAACGGCGGGCTTAGAAAAGACATCTGCATGTTGATGATGTACAAAACGCCGAACCATAATGCGACGTCACCAGCGGCTGGTCCGGGCAGTCCGAACAAACCGGGGAAGGTGAGCGATTTGACGATTGGCACAAAAATCGGTACTGCAAGTAGCAAGATACCGACCCAGTCCAGGAACATACCGAGGACGACCAGCAGAAACATCATCAGAAAGAGGATCCCGTACGGTCCAAGACCAAGTCCAAGCATTGTGTCGGTGATAAAGGCCTGGCCGCCTTGCAGGATATAAAAACCGACGAACACCGAGGCACCGAACATGATCCAAAGAACCATAGTTGAGGCGCGCAGGGTTGTCAGGGATGCTTCTTTTAGAACCAGTAGGGAGAATTTTTTCTGGATGATGGCCACAATAACCGATCCACAGGAACCAATTCCGGCTGCTTCAACCGGAGTGGCTATACCGCCGAATAGCAGGCCCAGGACAAGAAAAACTAGGAATAGCGGAGCGATCAAACCTTTGAGCAGTTTGATTTTTTCCCACAAGCTGATGAGTTCTTCTTTCGGCAGCGCCGGGCACAGGTTCGGATTCAGGTATGAACGAAGTAGAACATAAGAAACGTACATGCCGGAAAGCATCAGACCTGGAATAAACGAACCCATATAGAGTTCACCGACGGACTGCTGGGCTACAACCGCATAGAGGATAGCCAGGATCGATGGCGGTATCAGGATTCCGAGGGTACCGCCGGCCATAATTGAGCCAAGCGCAATTTTCTCGTCATAGTTCCGGGAAAGCATGGCCGGCAGGGCCAAGATTCCCATGGTTACAACTGCGGCGCCGATAACGCCGACCATAGCAGCAAGGATGGTCGAGGCAACAATTGTGGCTGCTGCCAGCCCGCCGCGGAGGCCCCCCATCCATTTGTAAACTACGGCGAACATCTCCTCGATGATACCGGCCTTCTCAAGCATGGCCGCCATAAAGATAAACAGCGGGATGGCAGACAGATCGGAGTTCGTCATCATCGGAAAGATACGACTTGGCAGGATATTGAGCATCGCCTGGTCGCCGACCATATAGATGAAAACGCAGCCAAGGCCACCGGTAACAAAGGCCAGCGGTAGACCGGCCATGAGGAATATGACGAGGCTGCCAAACATGATCCAGGTCAGCGTCGATATATCATACCCGGCAAGGATTCCAGCCGTCCTGAACAGGAAGTAATCATCGCCATACGGGTCGTAGAAAAAGATATTGATCATCTCGACCAGGACAGCAAAGCCCAGGGCCAGAGTTGCACCGTAGACGACAATACTCCAGAAGAGCCCACCTTTCTTGTAGCTCGTTTTGTCAGTATTAGTGTTCATTGCAGCTTCCATGATTATGCACTCCTGCCCAGATGATTGAATCGTTTAATATCCTTGTACAGCTTCGATATGGCCGCAAGAGTAATCAGTATGCCACCTAAAAGCATCATTGCCTTGACCGGATAATACTGGATCTGCCAGGTTTCCATTGTGCGTTCGCGCATGCCAATGGAATCCATCATAAACCCATATGAGGTGCCCATCAGGACTATAAAGAAAACAAAGGAAAAAACGGAAGTAAAGATGTCCAAGCCGTATTGGCCGCGCTTAGGGAACTTGTTGTAAATGATATCTACCGCGACGTGAGAACCGTGCAGATATGCATAGGCACCGGCCAGCAGGTACTGCATGCCGAAGAGCAGAAAGGATGATTCATGTACCCAGATGGTTGGTTTGTTGAATATATAGCGGGCAATAACCTCAAAGGCATAGAAAACAACAGCAGTAATAGTCCAGAAGGCGACAAACTGTCCGGTATGTTCAGATATCCAGTCGAAGAGTCTAATTATCTTGTTGCTCGATACTTCAACTTCCCTATGCTCCGTTGAATTCGGCAGCGTGCCATCTTTTTCAAATTGTTTTCTTTCAAGATAATAACAAACTGCTATCATGGCGATGGGCATGAGGGCCAGCCAGCCCCAATAGAACCAGTGGGGAAGGACAACGCCAAAATCTATCTTTTCTGTGTTCATTTTAGACAAACTCCCTTCCGATAATCAGGTATGAAAAACGGAGGTCCAAGGACCTCCGTTTTAATTAAAAAATGCTGTAACTATTCTGTTTAAAGATTACAAGGAATACCCCTTGATATCTTCAGGGGTAAGATATCCCATGAGATCATTCAACATGAAATCGATCTGTAGCTTCAGTACTTCAGCTGCTTCCGGACTTTTCTTTGCCCAGTTGAACCAGATCGGAATAGCTTTCTTTCGAAATTGATCGACATCATCCGCGCTCATGCGATTTACAACACTGCCGGCTTCTTTAAACTTGGCCAGTGCTTCAACATTGCGTTTCTGGATTCCCAGGTAATGTAAACTGGAGAAGACTTTGACCTGCTCTTCAACCAAGGACTGCATTTCCGGAGAAAGTCTCTTCCATGCACCCATGTTACAGGTGACCTCCATAAGGTCAACCGGTTGATAGATTGACATCAGGCCTGGAGGGCCAAACAGGATATACTTGGTAACCTGGGCAAAACCGAGATCCCAGTTAACGGCTGGCCCAACATAGTCAGCAGCATCAATCGTTCCCTTTTCAAGGGCTGGGAAGATGTCTGAGCCCGGCAGGGAAACCGTGGAGGCGCCGAATGACTGGAACACCTCGGCCACCATGCCGCCGGGAACACGCAGTTTCATACCTTTAAAGTCGGCAACTGAGTTCACCGGTTTT
>JAQYVS010000139.1 GCA_030145365.1 Desulfofustis sp.
TTCGAATTAAACGACCGAAAGTAACGTCTCGTAGTTTTAATATCTCTTTATCTCTGCTTAATAGAATTCTATTGCTCCCTGATCCGGATTCAGCAATTTCTCGTTTGCTTGGCTGATGATCAAACTCGAGGACAGCCTCCGTATCAAAGCCCGCCATACGTAACAGTCGGGCAAGTTTTCCCACATTGATATCAACCAGAAATCGATACGTGCTTAACGGTGTTGGCCGAAGGGTAGTGGCCTTGGTTGGCAAAGACTTGACTGAATTGGAATAGATATCATACGCTTCACCGCTTACTGCAATATACTCAAAGCCCAGTTGCACATCGCTGGTCGTAATGGAGCCGACTTCGGTATGGGGAACTCCCAGGGATTCAATGATATCTTTTATCGAGGTTCTTCTGTTCAGCAGGTAGCAAATGGTTTGTCTGGCTCTTTCCGATGGTTTGAGTATTTGCTTGATATCTCCGTGAAACCGAAGACGGATCATCGTCTCACCAGCACACATCAGGGACAGACCGGGAATAAGGAGGCGGGAGGTTTTGGTGTATCGGGAGAATAAATCTCCTCGATACACCAAAGAATGGGGGAGCTGTCAGGCAATCGTTGTGAAAACCTTTTCAAGAGCTCCGCAGACTGGACATTTCTCTGTAGGTTTGCCCAACTCGATATAGCCGCATATAGGACAGAGATAAAAGTCGCTTACATCCAGATCGACCCCGTTCTTGACTGCTTCCAGAGCCTTGGTGTAAATGTCCGCATGAACTTTTTCTGCTTCCAGGGCAAAACGGAACATGGTTTTTGCCTGATGGCCGTCTTCAACAGCAAGTTCAGCCATTGGCGGATACATTTCAGTATATTCGTAGGTTTCACCATTGATTGCTGCCTGCAGGTTATCCGCCGTCGAAGCGATTGCCTCAAGTGCTTTGAGGTGGCCTTCCGCATGAATTTTTTCGGCTTCAGCGGTGGTTTTGAAGAGTTTGGCGATATTTGCAAAGCCTTCCCGGTCGGCCTTTTTTGCAAATGCACTGTATTTCTGGTAGGCCTGGCTTTCTCCTGCGAATGCATCATTTAAATTGTCAGTTGTTGTGACCATTGGGATTCTCCTTTTGTTCTGTGTTATGATTGTAGGGAATTGTTTAAAATCTGTAACTCCTATAACGAGGCAACTATACCCGAAGAAAATCGGCTTGCCAAAAAGATATTTACGGTACAGTTAATTTATCCTTTAATTGACCGATCGTCGAACATCATGCTAGGTGTGGATGGGGTTTCATCGGGTCAACACATTGAGAGTACTTATGCACGGATGGACATTTCCTTATCGTTCCCAGCGTATGGCAGTTTTTGCTGAAAATGCAGTGGCAACGTCCCAGCCATTGGCAGCTCAGGCGGGACTGAGAATGCTGCTGGATGGCGGCAACGCAGTGGATGCGGCCTTGGCGGCAGCGATAACACTTACCGTGGTTGAGCCAACCAGCAACGGTATCGGCAGCGATGCCTTTGCGCTGATCTGGGACGGGTCCGAGCTGCACGGCATCAATGGTTCGGGAAGATCTCCGTCGGCATGGTCGCCGGAACGATTCAGTGATTATGATGTGATGCCCCAGCTTGGCTGGGATACGGTTACCGTACCTGGTGCGGTTTCCGTCTGGGCTGAGTTATCAAAACGATTCGGTGTGCTGGAGTTCACAAAATTATTTCAACCGGCAGTTTATTATGCCAACAACGGATACGGGGTTTCACCGATCACCGCTCAGAAGTGGCGCGAGTCAGCCCCCAGTTTTTTTGATTTCCCTGATTTCTGCGCAACCTTTCTTCCCGGCGGCAAACCACCCCAGGCCGGAGATCTCTTTAAATCTAGGGAGATGGCGGAGACGCTTAAAGAAATTGGAGCAAGTTACGGAGAATCGTTTTATCGCGGCAGGCTGGCTGAGAAAATAGCCGGTTGCGCTCAATCCCAGGGCGGGCTTCTAACATTTGATGATTTGTCTGAGCATAAACCGCTCTGGGTGGAACCTATTTCCTGCAATTATCGAGGCAACGAGGTTCATCAGATACCGCCCAACAGCCAGGGCCTTGGCGTTCTGCAATGTCTTGGTATCCTGAATCAATTTGATCTGAGTGGGTATCCTGTAGATTCGGCGGATTCCGTTCATCTGCAGGTTGAAGCAATGAAGCTGAGTTTCAGTGACATCTTTCGTCATCTGGCGGATCCTGAAGCAATGAGCATTGAACAGCAAAACTTGATTGATTCCAGGTACCTTGCCAAACGGGCTTCTTTAATCGATATGGACAGCGCCCGTTTTCCCCAAAGCGGTTTTGCCACAGAACCGGGAACTGTATATTTGAGCACAGCCGATTCAAGCGGGATGATGGTGTCTTTTATCCAGTCAAATTATCACGGCTTCGGTTCTGGAATAGTTGTGCCGGAAACCGGAATCAGCATGCATAACCGGGGGTGCGGTTTTACTCTGGAAAAAGGCCATCCGAATCAGGTTGGCGGAAATAAGCGGCCATTTCACACGATTATACCCGGTTTTGTAACCAAGGATGGAAACCCGGTTTTGAGTTTTGGGGTGATGGGGGCGCACATGCAGGCTCAAGGGCAGGTACAGATGATAACGCGGTTATTTGACTACCACCAGAACCCTCAGACCGCATCTGATGCCCCTCGCTGGCATGTTGCGCCAAACGGAATACTGTCCTTGGAAAATGGTGTGTCGCCTGCAGTTGTCAATGAATTAAAGGATCGCGGTCATACGGTGCTGGTTGATGACCCGCAAAGCCTATTCGGTGGTGCGCAGCTCATTCAGCGTATTGTCGGCGGGTATATCTGCGGCTCCGATCATCGTAAAGACGGTCTGGCCGTGGGATTTTGAAAGATACTTTACAGGGGAAGTTAGGGGTACATGTTTACGGATCAGCTTGTAAATGATTTTACTGAGATCATCGTTGAAGAACGCGCCCTGATAGATGTCAGGTCGCCGTCCGAGTTTGCTGCCGGCTCGATTACCGGAGCAGTCAATCTCCCGCTGCTGACTGATGAACAGCGTCATCTGGTTGGAATCTATTATAAGGAAGAAGGTGAGGAGGCGGCGATTACACTCGGCCATCGACTTGTGACGGGAACCAAAAAGGATCAACTGATCAAAGCCTGGTGTGCGTACCTGAAAACAAATCCCCAGGCTGTTGTTTTTTGTTCACGGGGTGGATTGCGATCAAAGATTGTCGCCCAGTGGGTTTTTGAGGCAAGCGGAAAGCGTGTGAACCGGCTTCATGGCGGTTACAAAGCTCTTAGAACCTATCTCCTAGGTTGTCTGGAACCATCGGCCATTTCTTCCATTCCGATAATTGTCGGTGGAAGAACCGGGTCCGGCAAAACCGAATTGCTGAAGACTTTTGCAAACAGTATTGATCTTGAATCGATAGCCAACCATCGCGGATCTTCATTCGGGCGATTCACTACTCCACAGCCGGGCCAGGCGGATTTTGAAAACAGGCTGGCAACAGCTCTTGTCAAACACGATTCCAACAACTTTGCCCACCTGCTTTTGGAAGATGAAGGCAGGCATGTGGGAAAACGTTTTATACCCAGACAACTCGCGCAATATTTTGCAGACGCAGATTTTGTCGTTCTGGAGACTGAGTTTGAAGAGCGTGTTGTAAATATCTACCAGGAGTATGTTGTATTGTCACAGGCGCAATACAGTAATGAGTCCGATTCCACCAGAGCCATGTGGCTGTGGTTTGCTGAGATGAATCAGAGTATGGAACGTATCGGCAAACGGCTCGGCCCGAAACTCCTCGACCAGATAAAAGCTCTGTTGGAATCTGGATGTTATCATCAGGAAAAAAACGGAGATCAGGAGGCCCATAAGCATTGGATACGTCTTTTGCTGCGTCACTACTATGATCCAATGTATGACTATCAACTTGAGAAAAAGCAACGACCACCGGTATTGACGGGGAACCAGGGCATCATCAGGCAATATCTGAAATCCATAGGGCTGTGACCGAGCTGACAGAGAAGATAATGTACCCGATCTTTGAGGTGTTCAGGAAGATAAGAGTTTGGTAAATAAGCGCTTTCACTTGTTGCGAAGATTTGTTGCGAAGATTTATTAAACGGGGAAATCATCTGATTTTATGCTGAAAAGAGGTGCTCAACTCATTTTGAAAACATTTGGCTGGAAGGCCGTGCAGGAGGCCCCGATCCCTCGCTCTGCAGTGATGATCGGGGCACCGCACACGTCCAATTGGGATTTTATCCTGGCTATGCTTGTTCTTGGAGCGACCGGAACCAAGGCTGCCTGGGTGGCCAAGCATACGCTGTTTCGATGGCCGATGGGCATGTTTTTCAGGATGATTGGCGGCATCCCGGTGGACCGTAGCTCCGGGACAGCTTTTTTAAAGCGGGTTATCGTATTGTTTGAACAGGACCCAAATCTGGTTCTGGCAATTGCCCCTGAAGGAACCAGGAGCAAAACCAGATATTGGAAAAAAGGTTTTTATATCATAGCTTTGAAAGCCAAGGTCCCGATTGTTCCGGCGTATGTTGATTATCCAAAGAAAACGGTCGGTTTGGGACCCGCTATTTTTCCAACCGGTGATCTGGAAGCTGATTTTCGAAACATTCAATCAGTGTACAAAGATAAGATCGGTAAATACCCCCAGAACCAGGGGGAAGTCCGGGTTAAGACGAATAAATCCAAGACTGAAAGCTGATTGGAACCGATAGCAAATAGTACAAACCTAAAACAGAAGAGGAAGCAATGAATTGGACAGTATATTTATCAGGAGAAATTCATACAGACTGGAGGCAGCAGATTATTGCCGGAGCTGAACGGGAAAATTTACCGGTGTCCTTCACCTCCGCGGTAACCGATCATGACGCCAGTGATGCGGCCGGGGATGTTCTTGGTGCAGAGAGCAATAATTACTGGCGGGACACAAAATCCTCCCGTGTAAATCAGATTCGGACTAAAACGCTGATCGAAAACAGTGATCTTGTGGTTGTGCGTTTCGGGGACAAATACAAGCAATGGAACGCAGCATTTGATGCCGGCTATTGTGCAGCTCTGAACATTCCTTATATTACCCTCCATAATGATGATATCATCCACCCATTAAAAGAAGTCGACGGCTCGGCAATGGCCTGGGCTCAAACACCTGAGCAGGTTGTTGAGATTTTGAAGTACGTGACCCGGGAGTAAAGCTATCTGAAACCAGTCCTGCCCTGCACAAGGTATAAATGCCTTCTAATCGGCGAGATCCGGGGTGATTGGTTTCCTCTGGTGGATTACCTGAAAGAAACAGAAAGCGCAGTTCAGCCGTCTCGTTTTCAGTTGAAATTCAGATCGTTGCCGGTGGTTATCGGATATTGTTATTAATTATTGATAATCCATAGGAAAATGCTGGTTGTCTGGTTGTTTCTGCTGTGTAATAGTTAAGGAAATCAGGCTGAAACAGCCCCTCTTTTCTGAACTAGAAAATAATGAGATGTCTCTTCTGAAATTTTTTCAAAAACCAACACTGCAGAGTCTGTCAAAAACCTGCGGCTGAGCAGCCAAGGTCGACCCGGTCGGGCTCGGAACCTTACTTGCCGGATTGCCGCAGTCAGACGATACGAATCTTCTGGTCGGCTATGAAACCAGTGATGACGCCGGAATTTACAAACTTTCCGACGATCTGGCTCTGGTCGCCACAGCTGATTTTATCACCCCGCCAGTTAATGATCCGTATCAATATGGGCAAATTGCCGCTGCCAACGCTTTGAGCGATGTCTATGCAATGGGCGGTACTCCCAAGATCTGTCTTAATTTACTCTGTTTTCCATCCACCAAACTGCCGCCGGAGGATCTGGAACAGATTATCGCCGGAGCATTAAACAAAATTACTGAAGCCGGAGCCGTCCTGGCAGGGGGCCATTCGGTGGAAGATGATGAACCGAAGTTCGGTCTGTCAGTTGTTGGGCTGGTTCATCCCGACCGGTACTGGTCAAATGGCGGTGTTCAACCGGGAGATGCTCTGGTGTTGACCAAACCGCTGGGCAGCGGTGTTTTGTTCAATGCCAATTTGAAACGGTGGGTTTCCGACGCTGCGCTGAAATCCTGTGTCGATGCGCTCATCTGTTTAAACAAGGAAGCCGCAGCAGCGATGCAGTCCTTTGATATTCATGCGGCAACCGACGTCACCGGTTTCGGTTTAGGCGGTCATGCCCTTGAAATGGCAAAAGCGTCTGGAGCCGAGCTGCGTTTTTGGATGGATAAGCTGCCGATTTTTGATGAAGCCATTGCCATGTACAAAAAGGGCATGAGTACCGGCGTCAATCATCATAATGAAAAGTTGATAAGCGATTATCTGGTGTTTGAGAACGACTATGCTCCGCATCAAAAACAGATCATTTTCGATCCACAGACCAGCGGCGGTTTGCTGGTAGCCCTGCCAAAGGAACAGGCAGCGGAGTTGGTGGAAGTACTTAAAAAGATCCCGACCCCTGCCTCTGCAATAATCGGAGAAGTAGTCCGTGTAGATGGCTCGCCGCGCCTGTTTGTCGCTTAGCCTGAAAACCTCGCCCGTTAATTCACCCTGCTCTGGGACGTCTGATCGGATGTTTCCAGACAGTCTTCTTCCACTGAGCAGCCATCATCTTCCGGAATAAGGGGAAGCGCTGAACTGCTTGACATCTGCTCCTGAATCTGAAGCGTCGGCTGAGGAATTGTCGAGGTGCTCTGCTGGCTGCTGAACTGGTCAATGAATGCTTTAATGGATTGCTCGCCTTTAAAGAGCGTTATGGATTCCGCCTCTTTGCTCAGCAGAGCCGGAACCTCATCAATACCAAGTGTTTTCAGCAGATGCAGATTGGTTTCTGGCTTATATTCTGGTTTTACTTCTGCATTTGGAAATGAAAAGGAAGTGATTTTATCCACAGGGTTGAAGTTGATTGAGCAGATTCTGTTGTCTTGTAAAAGCTCTATAACACTCTCGCAATGGTCGCAGGTGGAAGAGAAGAACAGATACAATAGGTGCTGAGAATCGGGCGCCTGATAGTAAGCCATAGTGCCACTTTCCAGCGGTGGCGGGTCGGACGAATTGAATGTATAGTCGAGGCTGAACGAGGCGATCAGCACCGCGCAAAAGATGACAAATCCTTTAAATAGCTGTTTGAGGCCAAAAAACAGATTGACCAGAATGACAAGCGCTAGAATAATCAAGCAATAGGAGCAAAAGACCTGGCTTATCAAAATCTGAAAGGCAAACAGAACTGCTTCTGCAGCCAATGCTGCCAAGAGCACCAGACTGATGAAACGTTTCCAAATGTCCGACCCGCTTCTGGCACGGTTTGTTCCTATTGCAGCCAGCAGAAAAAATAGGAAACCGACTATATTGAAAATAAGCGGATCAACTATTGTCAACGACTCAACGACTTGGCAGCCATCGTTAAAACAGACACCTTCACCCTGAAAATAAATAAGAAGGGCCTGTACGCCGGTTACCAGGAAGCCGGTTAGTGAAATGAGGAAACTGAGAAACATAATTTAAGAAACGTTGGGTTGATTCATCTCATGTTTTGAATATTTGCCCTGAATATCTTCCATACTTCAAGAAGTAAAACAACTTTATTTACCTCACCATAATGGATTTACAAAGAAAAATTGCAGGTGGAAAATTTTGAGCGGGTTCTGCCCCCTGGATTGATCAGAGAATTTTTCAATCCGGGGCATAGTTTTTGATTTACTTGAAATGGCTTAATGGAGCACCGACATGATCAACCCATATATCCACAAAGGCACCATACTCGGCTGTTCCTTTCAATACAGGCACACACTCAATACCATCTTTGGAGATAAGGATCTTCCAGGAATCTTCATCATCACCCGCCATATCGTTTTTGGCATGATCACCGGCAACCGACATGAAAGGCATTAAATAGATCTTTTTAATGTTGTTCTTCTTAAGCAGCGCCAGGACGGTATCAAGGGCCGGATACCCTACTACCGTGCCAATAAAAATGTTTGGGTCCTGCATCTGCAGCTGAAACATTAACGCAGCATAAAATGCATTTGCTGGATGATGGGTTCCGTGTCCCATGAGGACAACCCCTTCATCTTTTTTTCTCTCTTTTGGGATTGTCGATA
>JAQYVS010000366.1 GCA_030145365.1 Desulfofustis sp.
AGATCAACAGATGGTGGAAAATCCTTCCATCAGGTGTTTGATGAGATACCCCGTAGTCTTAGCAATGATCAGTTAGCAACTAATGGGGAACAGGGAGTTTTTGTAGGACACTTTGAAGGTATTTGACCAATGTCAATTATAATTCCTATCAACGACAATTAGAATTCCCGAAGTTTAGTCTAAGAATGATGTAATGGAAGGAGCCCATAGGGCGATTGGAGTTACATCATTCGTTCGGCGCTTTTTTCACCTCCTCATTGCTTCTTTTTGTTCTTATTTTGTTTATTCTGCGAATGTTCTAATCTGTAACTGCTTAAATTCAACTCTAAAATGATACTATGGTGCACCAATCGATCGATAGCGGCAGCAGTTGTCATGGGATCTTTAAATATTAACTCCCATTTTGAAAAAGGGAGATTACTGGTGATCATAACACTACCGGTTTCGTACCTGTCGGCAAGAAGGGTAAAAAGTACTTCCATCTCTTCCCGGTTTTGTTGTACATAGCCTATATCATCTATGATCAGTGCGTCATATTTTGCTAACCTTTTAAGATATTGCGGCAGTTTTAAATCGCGTTTGGCTATTAGCATTTCCTGTACCAACAAACTGCATGATTTGAATAAGACTCTTCGTTCTTTTAAGATCAGTTCCTGACCGATGGCACATAAAAGATGTGTCTTTCCGCTTCCGGGATTTCCGAAAGCAAGAATGTTTTCAGAGCGATCTAAAAAAGAACCATCACTCAAGACATTTAATTGGGCATCGACCTTTTGCGGTAATCTTTTTCGATCAAAGGAAGCAAGGGTTTTCTCTAAAGGCAATTTGGAATCCTTTAGAAAACGGACCATTCGTTTTTCACGACGGGCTTCACACTCCTGCTCAGTCAAGCCCATCAAATACTGCTCATAGCTAAATGACTCAGCTAAGGCCACTTCCGATTGTTCTTTGTAGCATTCCCGGATAGCTGGCAGATGTAATTCCCTGAGATTGTGATCTAATTGCCTGTCCATCATACTGACATCCTTTCACCAAGCAACCGGTCATATACATCGATATCTACCCTGTCGATTCGAATATCCTGAATAACTGAACAATCTTTATTGTCTCTTACCAGGTTGGAAACAGTATTAAAGGTTATAGGAAGATTTTCATTAATCAGGTAACCGAGCGCCTGATCCACGGCTGTTTCATTTTCCTTTGCTGCCAGATGTAATATTTTCAGATATTCCTTGCTGTTACCCTTCAGACCGTCATAGGCCATGCGAAAACGGTGCGTGGGAAACATATCCTTGTGGTAGCGGTAATTTTCAAAGGCTCCAGGTTTACGAACCAACCAATCGATAATGTGACGATATTGGATACGATGTCCACCCGATCCACGGAGTCGAGGCAGTTTATCCAGACACTTTTGTCCATACCATATCTCGAAGAACTCGGCGTATAGACGTATCTGAATAGTTTCACCTATTAGGCGACTGTTCACTGAATATACATTGTGGCTGACACGAATAGTGGATGAGGGCCCAACTTTTACACTTAACCGCTTGCAGGAATCATAACGTCGCTCCGGAAGACGTCGTAATACCTTTAGTTCTTCCTGGAAACGCTCTTTGCGTCCGAGGTTGAGTTCCTCAAACAACTTCTTTAGGAAACTGGTATAGTCTTCCCGGTTGGCAAAATTACGGCTGCCACGCAACAGTAGAGACTGTTCCACGGCATTCTTAAAACGATGATGTCGCTGTTCGATATCGCCATTCTCATGTGGTTTACCGGCTCCGATCACATGCTGTTCAACGCGGTAGTATCTCATGAGGGCAGAATAGCGAAGCGTAAAGTTAAGCCTGTTCTCATTAGAAGGTTTTGATATGGCAGCGGTAAAACGGTCGGTGCGGTGTTTTTTGGGAATACCACCTAATTCCCAAAAGGCATTTTGAAGACCTTCGCTTAATGATTCAAAACTCTCGGAGAAACAAATGGTTCCACTCTCCCAGTTTGAATAGGGAAGCACAAAATGATAAATAAGATGATTAAATCTCTGGCCCGAAATAGTAACACCCAATTTATTCATAGTAGTAAAATCAGATTGACATAGAACCCCCGGATAATATACCTGCGGGAAATATACTTCCTTGCCCGGACCTTCTGTACCGCGCCATCTTTTTATATGCCGTTGAAGCGTTCGCAGTTGACCGTCCTGAAATGTACCGGGATACGTCCGTTGAATATAATCAAACAGGGTCCTTGCTTCTAATCCGGGATTAGTCTTTAACTTCTCTCGTATCTCCGGCCAGATTTCGGCAAAGGGGTCTTCTCTGGTTCGCCAGGTATGTTCAACTCTAACTTCACTGGGTAATTTACCTAAATGTTCGTACTTGCGGGCTGTCTTCTCATCCATGCCGGATTTAACTGCTGCAAGAGCCTTAGTTTTGGTTCGTTTTAACTCCTTCATCAATTTCCTCACTTGATTGTCTGTTACCATCCAGATCCTCCAGTTTATGATCTGGAAAGTTTAATTAATCCCCGTGAATAACGGGAAGTTTAATTGTCGTCAAGCGGGAAAACTAAATGTCGTCAATCATCCTCAGATGTCTCCGGCAACCATAGTATAAGTCCCGGTGAACCTTCAATCCCAAGTTTAAAGCCGTCGGTCTGTACAAGATTCAGACCAACTCCTGTATAAAATTCAAATCCGGGCAAGCCATCCCCACTGATTGTTTCCATGCCTAATTCATTTCCATATTCGTCATATGCCATTGCTTCAATGGGGTTTTTATAAGACCAGGACATGTAAGTATA
>JAQYVS010000368.1 GCA_030145365.1 Desulfofustis sp.
GACAACACCTAGAATCTTACCAAGGAGCGAAAATGACAATAGATTGGGCCTATATGCGAAAAGGCTGAGTTTCCTGTAAAAAGGCTCGGGAGGTCTTTTCCACATCAAACCAGGAGATCGCAGAAGAAGTGGATGCAAAGAAAGAGGTGATTGGACCGGATAAGGTCTGGGCATTTCTGCAAAGCGGTGAAACAGTTCATGTGGCCAGTGGCCAGAAAATTCTGAGTTTTAAACCGGATAATACCAATAAAGAGCAATTACTGAACAAGGCCACAGGTCGGACGGGAAATCTCAGAGCACCGGCGTTACGTATCGGTCAGAACCTCTACATCGGGTTCAACACAGCAATGTATGGTGACTTGAGGGGGTGAGGTGTTAGTCGGCGGCTACTGGGCTAAAAGAACCTCGTCACCGTCATAGGCTAGCTTCTGATCGAGTAGATTTTCGGCAAGCATCTGGCCACAGGATCTTACTTGATACAATTGTTCGACAGTATGGCCGAAATGTTGGTAATGTTTGGTCAGAAAAGAAATCCGCTCAGGCTGATATCCAGCCGATTTGAGAAATACTCCAATTGTACTCCAGGGCTCTGAAACCGGATGGCTGAATATGATACTTTCGCCAACCTGGGCTCCACATTTCTGTAACTGGCGTGTAAGCAAACGTTCGTGCATTCGGTAGTACCCTCGGCAGGAGATAAGCGGCACAACCTGTTTCCCTGCAAAGAGTTTCTCTCCGTGACCATCCAACAGACTCAGGACGGGGCCGCTTGGGTTATAAGACCAGGTAGGTCCTGCAAGGATAAAAAGATCATACGATTCATAACACCTGCTCGAAAGCTCCAGAATAGGTATTCGCTTCCTGAAAAAGGTAGTCAGCATCATTTTCAGTGTGTGAAAAACGGAATTGAATGGGAAGCCAATTCTTTCGGGTGTTCGAATTTGTTCGATTACAACTTCAACTCCCTGAAGGCGGATGCCTGAAGCCAGAAGATTGATCAGGCCACGGCTCTGGCCGCTGAGGCTGAAGTAAATGATGCATATGCGGGGAGATAAATGATACCTGCTCACAATATTCTTCGACGTTGCCCATCTCACTAGGTGTCGGTTAGGCCGATGGCCTGATACCGCAAACAATCTCTCTATCTGATATTAGAATCAACAGTCACTATTGGTACCATGTTCCAGCCAGTGCGACAAGTGGAGACACAACTTGAACCGAGGAAATGGATGGTAATACCCGGTTCCGAATAGCTGTTTTGTAGAGATGTTGCGATAAAAAAAAGCCGGGACTGAATTGCTCAGCCCCGGCTTTTGTAACTGATAATCTTAAATCAGATTAGTCGTCATACTTCCAGAACGCGTCCTGGTCCGCACCACATACCGGGCAGACCCAGTCTTCCGGAAGATTTTCCCAGGCAGTATCAGGATCAACGCCGTTGGCGATATCACCCTCTGCTGGATCATAAACGTAGCCACAAGGACATTCCCATTTCTGCATAATTGCCTCCTTTATTGAGTTAGCTTTCGCACTTATTGATAATCATTCTTGATTGGCAAGGAATATACCTTACCTGCTCCCAGAGTCAACTACTACTAAACTAAATTGACGCAAAATATTTTCACTATGCATCATGATTATCTCTAAACTCAATTATCACGAGTATCTGCTGATAATTTCTTTGGCAGGAATCAATGCCGTTGCCGTGGCAGAGACGATGTTACCGGCAACACCCGGACCGTCGCCGGCCATAAATAATCCTTTGATATCGGTTTCAAGATTACTATCTGTATCCACCTGGGTGGCAAAAAATTTGATCTCGGGAGCGTACAGCAGGGTCTCGTCGTTGGCCACACCGGGTAAAACCTGATTGAGCTGCTGAAGGCCGTCTATGATATTTGAGAGAATACGTTCAGGAAGGGCCATAGCAATATCGCCGCAGGTGACATTTTTTAAAGTCGGATCGATATAGCTGTTTCGAACCCGGTTCCAGGTTGATCTCCTACCTCTTTTCAGATCTCCGTAACGCTGTAAAATCGGCTTGCCGCCGCCAATCAGGGTCGCTAGTTTTCCTATGGATTCGCCATAGGCCTGATTATCTTCTACCGGGTCGTTTAAGACGACTTTTGATAAGAAGGCAAAATTTGAATTATCGCTTTTTCTGTCCATATAGGCATGCCCGTTAATACAGACAAAATCCTGATAATTTTCTAGAGCCACAAAACCACCGAAATTGGTACAGAAGGTTCGGGTCTGGTCATCATAGCGGCTGGTTCTGATAAAAAATGTTGGATCATAAATGACCGAGCAAAGATCCTGGAGAATTTCATTGTGAACCTCAACGCGCACCCCTACCTCTATACCGCGTTGGGATACATCTATCTTGTTCTTCTTGGCCAGCTGTCCGATCCATTCAGCTCCAACCCTGCCGGGCGCCATAATGATATTTTTCGAACGATATGTTCCTTTATCGGTGATCAGACCGGCAATGGAGCCATCTTCAACGATGATGTCTTTCGCTTCTTCCAGGTGGTGGAAAACGACACCGCTGTTTTCGATATACTCTGCCATTGCCGCAATATGAGCCGGAAGGTTATCGCTGCCCAGATGTTTCTGTTTGATGATCAAAAGATCGATGCCGCTTTTCCGAGCTTCTTTGCGGATTTGCTTGGCTCGCTCCATATCGGTGGGAAAAATCTTCCCGTCCATACCGAAACGGTTGAAAATCAATTCCGTTTCATCAATAAGGTTTTTTGCTTCGGACTCCGGTAGAAACTGGGTCAGGTCTGTTTTGCCAAGTTTGTGGATAAAGTTCAGTTTGCCATCGGAAAAAAGGCCGGCTCCGCCGATACCACAAAGAATATTGCACGGTTTGCATTTGATGCAGCCGTTCTCTTTTATCGGACATTTTCTTTTAAGCGGCGGCAGCCCTTTGTCGATGACCAGTACACTTAGATCTGAGTTTTCAGCCAAATAGTATGCCCCGAAGAGACCGGCGGGGCCGCCGCCGACGATGATGACATCAAACTCTGTTTGGGCTTTTGATTGTGCCATAAGATGATTTGCTATAGAGCAGAATTATTTGAAGACTTATGCTTTAGGTTCCGGATTTTCATTGGCTACAGCCAATCCAAATCCCATACGTACTTTGCCCTCGATATCACTCATCATTTCCGGATGGTCCTTAAGAAATTGTTTAGCGTTTTCGCGACCTTGACCAATTCTCTCGTCTTGATATGAATACCAGGCACCACTTTTGTCAACAATTTCCTGTTCCACTGCCAGGTCAAGGATATCTCCAGCGGTTGAAATACCCTCGCCAAAAATTATATCGAATTCACACATTTTAAATGGTGGAGAAACTTTGTTCTTCACCACTTTAACCCTGGTTCTGTTGCCAATCGCTTCCTGACCGTCCTTAATCTGCCCTATTTTTCGAATATCAATGCGAATCGATGAGTAGAACTTGAGAGCATTACCGCCTGTTGTGGTCTCAGGATTGCCAAACATCACACCAATTTTCATCCTGATCTGATTGATGAAGACGAGGATGGTATTCGAGCGGCTCAAAACCCCGGTAAATTTGCGCATGGCTTGAGACATCAGTCGTGCCTGCAGTCCCATATGGGAATCTCCAACAGCACCGTCAATTTCAGCTTTGGGAACCAGGGCTGCAACCGAGTCGATGACTATAATGTCAACTCCGTTGGAACGGATAAGGATCTCAGCTATCTCGAGAGCCTGTTCTCCAAAATCGGGTTGTGAAACCAGCAGGTCATCGATGTTGACTCCGAGCCTTTCGGCATAATTGGTATCAAGGGCGTGTTCGGCATCGATAAATGCTGCGGTCCCCCCTCTTTTTTGGGCTTCAGCGATGACATGCAGGGCAAGCGTGGTTTTTCCGCTTGATTCCGGACCATAAATCTCCGATACTCTGCCGCGTGGCAGGCCGCCGACACCCAGTGCAATGTCGAGACTTAATGACCCGGTGGGAACTGCCGGAACGAGTTCAGTCTCGTCGGAACCGAGCCGCATGATGGCACCTTTGCCGAATTGTCTCTGAATCTGGCTCAATGCGTTTTCAACGCTGCTTAATTTGTTTTTATCTGCTGCTGGCATAAGGACTCCTGAAATCTGATTTTTGTGGTTCGATAGTGATTATCTCTAAGACGGGCAAATTTATAAAAGTGCCCTAAAGATATATAAGGTCGCGTAAGAAACATCAAGACAGATTCGGTGATGTTTGTTTCTCCGAATCCATCTGGCTGAGGAAAAGTCTCAGCATGTTCAGCCCGGTATGAACCGCTATGGTTTGAATACGATTCCGATCTCCTGAAAAATTGTATTTTTTTACTTTAATATCTTGTGGACCAACTATACCGATATAGACGGTACCGATCGGTTTGTCCTCAGATCCGCCTCCTGGACCTGCAATTCCGGTAATGGAAAGACCAATCTGGGTGCTGCAGTACCTCTTTATACCTTGAGCCATAGCCTCAGCAGTTTGCTGACTGACTGCACCATATCTCGATAATATGTCATCATCGACTCCTAAGAGCTTGTGTTTAAGCTCATTGGAGTATGTAACCCCACCACCACGAAAATAATCTGAGCTGCCGGCAACTCTGGTTATTCGATGGCAAAGAAGGCCGCCAGTGCACGATTCTGCAACACTTAAGCTAAGCCCCATCTGAAGAAGAAGACTACCGACGGTTGATTCGAGCTCGTCCGAATCTTTCCCGTAAACGGCGTCACCGAGACTCATTTCGAGTAGATGGCAACTCGCATCGAATGTGTCTCGGTTCAGTTTTCTGCCAGGGCTTCGGAGCAAGACGCTGATGTGCACATCTGGATAGACAGGGTAGTAGCCTATTTTTATCTCGTCCGGGAGCTGAAGTGTCTTGATTCGCCTGTTGATCTCCGATTCAGCGATTCCAAATACTTTGTATATACGCTGTTTTGTCTGCAATCTCGATCCAGCTTGCCAGGCGGCCAGTTTGGGAAGTACCACCCCTGACATCAGATCCTGCATCTCCTCAGG
>JAQYVS010000409.1 GCA_030145365.1 Desulfofustis sp.
CACAAAAACCTGCAGCTTGTATCGCGATGTATTGACACCCATCGAATCAGCAGCGTCTTCCGAGCTGTGGATCGATCTCAGCGCCCGTCCTGCACGGCTCTGGATAAGATTTCTTAGCAGTACCATGCACACAATCAACAAACCCCAGGCGATATAATAGTTTTCAACCCTGGTCCCAAAGTCCCCACTTACTTCAAGCCCGCCAAAGAGTGGGAAAGCTGGCACCTCAGAAATTCCATCAGCTTCACCGAAATATTCGCTGGCCAGTACAATCCGATAGATAATGACCCCAAAGCCAAGGGTAGCCATGGCCAGGTAATGGCCTTTTAATTTAAGAACCGGTATGCCAAGTATCCAGGCAATGAGCCCGGCGGCAATAATTGCCACAAGACAGGCGGCCCAGGGAGCGATTACCACCAGGGCTTCACCGTAAATGTCCTGTCCTCTGACTATAATTCCAAGCCCGTCGAGGAACTCCACAGAACTGGACTTTTCAAAAGCGATCAGGTTCCTGGTTGTCAGAGCGCCAGAGATATATCCACCGATTGCAAAGAACCCGGCGTGCCCCAGTGAGATCTGTCCTGCATAACCCATGAGTATGCACAGTCCGACAATCAGCAGGGTATAATAGGCCGACATTGTTAGCTGGGTCAGGTAGAACTTTGTATCTGTCCAGTCAGTCAGCAACTGAACGAAGATTACCAGAGCGATCAGCGGCAAAAAGGAGAAAAGGTGTTTCATTGTTAAAACTCCTTCAATCCCGCCGCTGTACTTGAGCCGAACAGGCCATGTGGACGAACGAACAAAATGATAAGCAGAAACGAGATTGCAATCGCATCTTTAAAGGCCAGGGGTACCACCGATATTGAAAAGGCTTCCAGCAGACCGAGTAGAAGTCCCGCGCCCACAGCAGCCATCGAGTTGCCCATTCCACCAAGGATTGCCACCGTGAATCCTTTGATTGCCAGACCTGTTCCAATATCATACGATGTCGAAGTGATTGGAGACATCACGCTGCCAGCCAGAGCTCCGATTCCTGCGCTGAGCATGAAAGAAAGCGTCACCATGTTACGGGTGTTGATCCCGCAGAGTATCGCGGCCTTTCGATTCGAGGCACAGGCCCGCATCTCCCTGCCGACCGAGGTGGTTTTGAAAAAAATGGAGAGAAATAAGACCATCAGACCGCAGGTTCCTACTACCCAGAGAACCTGGGGTGATATGCGAGCGCCGAGAATGCCAATGGCAGAAATTTCGTTTCCGATAAAATAGGGCAATGAACGTACCGATTCACCCCAGATGTGCAAAGCAGCTTCCCTGGTCAATATCGACAGACCTATCGTTATTATGATCATCCGTAAAACGCCGGGACTTTCCAGCCAACGGATAAAGCATATCTCTAAAAGGGCACCAAACAACATGGTCAGCACCACAGCCGCCCCAATAGCCAGCGGCAGCGGCATGAACGGCAGCAGGGAAATGGAAATCATCCCGCCGAGCATGACAAATTCACCCTGAGCAAAATTGATGATGCCGGTGGTGTTGTAAATGATGTTAAAACCAATGGCAACAATCGCATAGATCGAGCCATAGGTTATTCCGGCAAAGAGATATTGTGTAAACAGTTCCAATGTCATGGTATCAAGTATCCGTAGTCCGGCGGATAATAAAATGGGAAAAGGGGCCGGACTGGTCCGGCCCCTTAGAATCACATTTAAACACAGCTACCGCCATAAGACGGTCTACAATTTTCCGTGTCTCTACATTTTCTTGTACGGAACAAATGCTCCGTCTTTAACTGTAATCATCTCGAATGAGTCAATGCCAAGACCGTTGTGATCTTCGGCCGAGAAATTGAAAATCCCACCAGTGCCGGGCAAGTTCTGCAATTTTTCAATCTCGTCACGAATTTTTGCTTTGTCGGGTCCAGCTTTTTCAATTGCTGCCATCAGGATGATAAAGGCATCATATCCGTGGCCGCCAAAGGTAGATGCTTTCTCTTTAAAAGCACCTTCATAATCGTTGATATATTTGCTCAACAACGCCTTTTGCGGATGATCTGCCGCCAGACTATCGGCCACAAGCAGTCGGCCCGCCGGGAAGATGATTCCTTCGGCTGCAGCACCTGCCGCTTCAACATATTTGATATTTCCGAAACCGTGACTCTGGAACAATGGGACATCCCAACCTGCCTGACGCATATTTTTGGCAACCATTGCCTGCGCTGGAACAATCGACCAGTTCACTACAGCCTGAACGTCCTTGTTCGCCTTGATTTTGGCGATAACAGCTGAAAGATCCGTAGATTTTTTGTCATACACTTCTGTGGCAACGACTTCAATTCCCATGGTCGGTGCAATTTTCAAAAGCTGGTCTTTGCCTGCCTTGCCAAAACCGGTGTTTCCTGCCAGAACGGCGATTTTGGAAATTCCCATCTCTTTCATTGTCTCAAAGATCTTTTGCGCGGCATAGGAATCTTTCTGGGGAGTCTTAAAAACGTATTGAGCAACCGGATCAACGATTACTTCAGCAGCGGCACAGGATAGTAGTGGAGTACTCCCTTGCTCGAAAATCTTCTTGACCTTCATGGTCTCACCGGAAGTGGAAGGTCCGATTACTGCGACGACTTGTTCTTCCTCGATGAGCTGCTTGGCAAACGAGATTGCTTTTTCGGGATTCGCACCGGAATCTTTAATAATGAGTTCAATTTTTTTACCGTTGATTCCGCCGCTTTTGTTAACTTCGTCGGCAAGCATTTCCAGGGTACGTGCTTCAGGGCCGCCTAAAAATGAGGCTGGTCCAGTTACAGCAAGAATTGCTCCGACCTTAATAGTCTCAGCCGAGGCGAGCCCAACCATGCCCGTACTGGCAAACAACACAAGCACAACAGCAAGTACTAATCTCTTCATACAGTCTCCCTTTAATTGGCCGCTGACCTATCAGATACAGTCGCTTCCACAAGCCGGCAGCGGATTAACAAACACAGTTACATTTGACAGATCACATTATAAAGCACAGATCTGAGCCCCTGACAAGATGGTGAAACCTTTACCCTGAAGAACACTTATCGCCTTGTCTATCTCTTCAAAGCGAAAGATCATCACTGCATTCTCACCACTCTTATTAACAAAAGCATACATATATTCAACGTTGAGAGCTACACCTTCGAGCACTTTCAGCACCGAAGCCAGACCTCCAACCTTGTCAGGCACTTCAACCGCTATTACATGCGTTTTGCCCACGGTAAAACCTCTGTCCCTCAAGGCTTTCTCAGCCTCATCAACCTTGTCTACGATGAGTCGTAAAATTCCAAAGTCTGTGGTGTCGGCAAGAGACAGTGACCTGATATTGATACTATTGTCCGCCAGGACCCTGGTAATCTCCGATAGACGGCCTGATTCGTTCTCTAAAAATATGGCGATCTGTTCAACTTTCATACAAGCCTCCCTGTCAGATTTTACGATTGTCAATTATTCTCTGGGCCTTTCCTTCACTACGACGGATCGAACGTGGATTCACAAGCTTCACCTTACAGGTGACACCGAGGATATCCTTGATGTCTTTGGAGATGCCATGGGAAAGCTGCTCAAGGTTTTTAATTTCATCGGAAAATATGGAGTCGCTGACCTCTACTTCAACGGTCATCGTATCCATAGTGCCCTGCCGTTCCACGATGATCTGATAATGGGGTTCAACGCCTTCGACACCCATAAGAACATGTTCAACTTGAGATGGAAAGACATTTACGCCTCTGATAATCAGCATGTCGTCGGTACGTCCTGTCACCTTTTCCATCCGCACCAGGGTTCGGCCGCAATTACAGGTCTCTATATAAAGGCATGAAATATCTTTGGTCCGATAGCGAATGACCGGGAAGGCTTCCTTGGTAAGGGTTGTAAAAACCAATTCACCTCTCTCACCCGGAGGCAGGACCTCACCGGTTTCAGGATCGATAATTTCCGGCAGAAAATGGTCCTCGAAAATGTGCATCCCTTTTGTGGATTGCAGACATTCCTGGGCCACCCCGGGGCCTATCACTTCAGACAACCCGTAAATATCAACCGCTTTTATATTCAGTTTACGTTCAACCTCCTCTCGCATGTTTTCACTCCAGGGTTCAGCCCCGAAAATGCCGACACGCAGGGATAGCGAGGACGGCGAGACTCCCATCTCTTCCATTGCTTCGGCCAGGTTTAGCGCATAGGACGGGGTCGACATTAAAACGGTGGAGCCGAAATCCTTCATGATGGTGATCTGCCGTTTTGAATTGCCGCCGGATACCGGAATTACCGTTGCCCCGAGTTTCTCTGCTCCGTAATGGGCTCCAAGCCCTCCGGTAAACAGGCCGTAACCATAGGCGTTATGGACCATATCTCCACTGGTAGCTCCGGCACAGGCCAAAGATCTGGCAATCAGGGTGGCCCACGTGTCGATATCCTTTTTCGTATAACCGACAACCGTCGGTTTTCCGGTTGTGCCAGAAGAGGCATGGACCCGAACGATGTCTTCAAGCCCCATAGCGAACATGCCGAATGGATAATTGTCCCTCAGATCATCTTTTGTGGTAAACGGAAGCTTTTGCAGATCCTGTAGGGTCTTGATATCGTTCGGGGTTATCCCGGCATCAATCATTTTCTGCCGATAGGGCTCGACCTTGTCGTAAACTCTTTTGACCAGTGACTGCAGACGTTTCAGCTGGATCGATTCCAGACCGACACGCGGCAGTGTTTCCATTTCTTCTTCCCAGTAGATTGTCGACATAACACTCCCCTTTGCTCGACTCAAACTTATCTGCCGCCGGCCTCTCTACCGGCAGCGAAGGCCTTCATGTTCTCACTGCGAAAACGTTCAGGCACACGATTATCAATTATTTCTTCAAAAATAGCGGCGTCCACATCCAGATGAACAGACAAGGCGCCGACCAGGGCGACATTGGCGGTACGAACCTCACCGGCCTCTTTGGCAATCGAAAAAGCGTCAACTCCTATCACCTCTATATCACGCTTTATCAACTCATCCAGTACATTTTCGGGATACGTTGCCTGCCCGGTGGCCACCGAAGGCGGCAGTATTTTCTGAGTATTGACGATAACCGTGCTGCCTTTATGCAGAAAGGGCAGATAGCGAACTGCTTCCATCATTTCAAAGGCCATCTGGATATCGGCTGAACCAGGATCGATCAAGGGCGAATATACCTGTCGACCGTAACGGAGTTGAGCAGTAACCGAACCGCCCCGCTGGGCCATTCCGTGGACCTCGCTTTTCTTCACATCATAGCCGGCCCGCAGCAAGGCTGCAGCGGTTAATTCGCTGGCCAGTAGAATTCCCTGACCGCCCACACCTGAAAAAAGGATGTTTTTAATCTCACTCATTTTTTAGGCTCCCCTCTGGTGATGGCGTTGAATTTACACAAAGAAGCACATTGACCGCAGTCATTGCACAGTACTTCATCTATTTTCGAGTAGCCTCTCTGAGATTTCTTATAATCCCGTGCTTCTGCTTCACCCTCAGCAAAAGGAGTCCAGCTGATCGCAGGACAGCCAAGACGGATACAGGATGTACAGCCGACACAATTATCAATATTGGTATAATAGGTAACCGGTTTACGCAGCTTCATCTCCGGCAGCAGGACACAGGGGGCTTGGGCGATGATTACCGACATTTCGTCCCGCTCCACCTCTTCTTTGATGATCTTTCGACACCCCGGAACATCGTGGGGATCAATCACCTTGACATGCTTCACACCGAC